>CAZPIZ010000114.1:0-1668 GCA_964586615.1 uncultured Acidimicrobiaceae bacterium
TCGATCGACGTCTGCGCCCGGAGAAGGGCCACACCACCACCGGGGACGATGCCCTCTTCCACCGCAGCACGGGTGGCGGAAACGGCATCCTCGATGCGATGCTTCTTCTCTTTCAGCTCGACTTCGGTGGCAGCGCCAACCTTGACTACGACCACACCACCCGACAGCTTGGCGAGGCGCTCCTGGAGCTTCTCACGGTCCCAGTCGGAGTCGGTGTTCTCGATCTCACGCTCGATCTGCTTGATGCGGGACTTGACATCGCTTTCGGAACCACCACCATCGATGATGGTCGTGTTGTCCTTGCTGATGACGACCTTGCGGGCCCGGCCCAACATGTCGACGGTCACGTTTTCGAGCTTGAGGCCGACTTCTTCGGAAATCACGGTGCCACCGGTGAGGATGGCGATGTCCTGAAGCATGGCCTTGCGGCGCTCGCCAAAGCCAGGGGCCTTGACGGCCACCGACTGGAAGGTGCCGCGAATCTTGTTGACCACCAAAGTGGCGAGGGCTTCGCCGTCGACATCCTCGGCAATCACAAGCAGACCACGACCAGCCTGCATGACCCGTTCGAGAACGGGCAGCAGGTCGTTGACCGAGCTGATCTTCTGATTGGCGATGAGGACGTAAGGATCTTCCTGCACAGCTTCCTGACGATCGGCGTCAGTGACGAAGTACGGAGCGATGTAGCCCTTGTCGAACTGCATGCCCTCGGTGAACTCGAGCTCAAGACCGAAGGTCTGGCCTTCCTCCACCGTGATGACGCCGTCCTTGCCGACCTTGGCAAAGGCCTCGGCAATGGTCTTGCCGATGGTGGCGTCGTTGTTAGCCGAGATCGAAGCGACCGCAGCCACCTTCTTGGCCTCGATCGGGGTGGCGAGCTCACCTAGAGCCTTGACCACCGCCTCGACGGCCTGCTCGATGCCTCGCTTGAGGTCCATCGGGTTGGCGCCGGCTGCCACGTTGCGAAGGCCTTCGCGCACCATGGCTTGTGCCAGCACGGTGGCGGTAGTGGTTCCGTCGCCGGCGACATCGTTGGTCTTGGTGGCGACTTCCTTAGCGAGCTGGGCACCCATGTTCTCATACGGGTCATCGAGCTCTATCTCTTTGGCGATGGTGACGCCGTCGTTGGTGATCGTGGGCGACCCCCACTTCTTCTCCAACACGACGTTGCGGCCCTTAGGGCCCAACGTCACCTTGACTACGTCGGCGAGCTTGTTGACGCCCGCCTCGAGGCCGCGACGAGCGTCCTCGTCGAAACGCAGATCCTTTGCAGCCATTTCTTTCAATCCTCCTTTATCAGCCGACGATGGCCAGCACGTCACGGGCAGAGAGCACCAGGTACTCCTTGCCGTCCAACTTGACCTCGGAACCGGCGTACTTCGAATAGAGCACCCGATCTCCGACGCTTACATCCATGGGGAGCCGAACACCATCCTCATTAAGGGCACCCGGGCCGACTGCGAGTATCTCCCCAATCTGCGGCTTTTCCTTGGCCGTGTCGGGGATGACTAGCCCGGAGGGCGTCCGTTGCTCCAGATCGTCCTTGGCCTGAATCACGACACGATCGCCGAGGGGGCGAAGCGTGAAGGTGACAGCCGACGCTCCTCTCTTCATGTGACTTCCTCCTGTCCAAAACGACTTAGCACTCACCGATTGCGAGTGCTAAGC
>CAZPIZ010000114.1:1768-6017 GCA_964586615.1 uncultured Acidimicrobiaceae bacterium
CTCCGGCGGCCGATTCCAAGCGCACCAGGAGCATGACGCCATCCTGGCTCCGCAATCGGGTCTGGTTCGAGAGGAAGTTGCCCAGCCCGTAGGCGACCAACTCATCTCCAATCCAGTCCACCGGCTGAACCACGTGGGCGTGGTGACCGATGATCAGGTCGATATTCGCCGAAGCCAGAAGCAGTTCGGCCAGTTCGACGTCCGCCGCCCGTGGTTCGACGGTGTATTCCACTCCCCAGTGAAGCGAGACGATCACGAAGTCCGCCCCCACCCGCCTCAAACGGGCGGCATCCTCGAGGATGCGGTCGAGATCGATCTGATTGGCGAGCCAAGGCTTGTCGGCAGGCAAACTCAATCCGTTGAACCAGTAGGCGTATGAGGCGTGTCCGATCAGGAGATCGTCGAGGCGGTAGAGGATCCCGTTGACCTGAGTGGACTCGGTAGCGGTGCCGGTATGGGCGAGGCCTGCCTGGTCAAGCGCGGCGATGGTCGACTCAACTCCGATCTCGCCAAAGTCGAGGGAGTGGTTCGAGGCTGTGGAGCAGGCATCAAACCCGGCTCCGGCCAGCCCATCAGCCAGGGAGGCCGGAGCTGCAAGCCTGGGGTACGGCGACGAGACCACGCCCGGCACGCCGAGGGTGACCTCGAGATGGCAGACCGCCCAGTCGACAGCAGCAACGACCGGCGCCACCTCCCCGAACATCGGGGAGAAATCGTGACCTTCTCCCCCGGCATAGCGGGCGGCGCTGTTGACGACCGGAGCGTGGGGGAGCACATCGCCGGTAAACAGGAGCGTGACCTCGGGTCGGTCGGTTGCATAGGAAGCACCCGGGACGACGAAGAGCACGATCGTCAAGGCGATCGAACCGACTCCTTTCCTGGCAAGCGATCCGGGCATGGCGGCAATTGTGGCTGATCGACTGGGAGCAGGGGGGTTCGAAACTCGACCCTCAGCCCAACCGCCGACCAGGGTCGACCCCCACCGCCCAATCGGTGAAGTGCCCTTCATTCAGCCAGTGGGCTCCGGCCACTCCGATCATCGCCGCGTTGTCGGTGCAAAAGGCGCTCGATGGAAGGCACAGAGTCACGCCTCGCGCCTCTGCCTCCCGACCCAGCCGCTCCCTCAGCCTCCGATTGGCGAGCACCCCTCCCCCGGCGCCCACCAGCTTGGCTCCGGTGTCGTCCACCGCTTGGAAGGTTTTCTCGACCAAGACATCGATGATCGCTTCCTGCACCGATGCGGCGACATCTGCCAGCGGCGCAAGCTGGCCGGCGGCCTGAGCCTTCTTCAGATAGGTGATGACCGAGGTCTTCAGCCCCGAGAAGGAAAAGTGATACGGGCGATCGGGCAGGGCCCGGGGAAATGGCACGGCGTCGGGGTTGCCGCCCCCAGCAGCCCGATCGATGGCGGGGCCGCCCGGGTATCCGAGACCCATCACCCGAGCGATCTTGTCAAACGCCTCCCCGGCCGCATCGTCGATCGTCTCCCCGAGAGTGACGTAGCTGCCCCAATCCTCGACGTGGACGATCTGAGAATGCCCACCGGAAGCCAGCAGCACGATGGCCGGCGGCACGAACTTCGGATGCTCTATGCGGGGAGCCATGAGGTGGCCCTCCATGTGATCGACGCCGATGAACGGGAGCTGGCGGGCCCAGGCGGTCGCCTTGGCGAAGGAGTGCCCCACCAACAGAGCCCCGACCAACCCGGGGCCGGCGGTGGCTGCGACACCGTCGAGGTCGGCGGGATGAACCCCCGACTCGACAAGGGCCCGATGGGTGAGGGCTCGTATGGCCTCAACATGGGCCCGGGCGGCCACCTCCGGGACCACGCCCCCGAATCGGGCGTGGATCTCGACCTGGCTGGAGAGGACACTTGAGAGCACCTCGGTCCCCCTGACCACGGCCACGGCGGTCTCATCGCAAGAGGTCTCAAAGGCCAATACGAGTGGGCTCATGTCAACGACTCCTGAATCTCGCCGAGGCGGGCTCGGTACTCGTCGCTATCAATGTCGTGTACCCACATCACCAGAGCGTCCTCGTCCTTGTAGTAGCGCTTGCGAACACCAACCGGAGCCATTCCAAAGCGCTCGTAGAGCGCCTGGGCATTGCGGTTTGACACCCGCACCTCCAAGGTGAGGCTGTTGGCGCCGGCCGCCAGAGCCTCTTCGCAGATCCGCAGCATCAGCCTGGTGCCGATCCGGGACCCCCGCCGCTGCGGATCAACCGTGACCGAGGTGACGTGTGCCTCCGGATGCACCAGCATCAAGCCGGAGTAGCCGACCACCTCAGCGTCGGCCTCTGCCACTAGATAGATCCGGCCCGGGGCAGCCAGTTCATCCAGGAAGATCCCTTTGGTCCATGGTGTGGGGTAAGTGGCCGCCTCGATGCGAAGGATCGAATCGAGGTCGTCCTCGACAAGAGGGCGGATCACGATTGTTTCGACCATGGTCCCTCCGGCATCAGCTTCTCCCAGTTAAGGGTCACGTCGGGTTCGCGCAGATAGAGCGGTCTGAGGGTCTCGGATGGGAAGGCGTCCTTCTCCAGCCTCGCCAGACCGATCTCCAGCAAGGCCTGTGCTGAGGGAAACCGTGGCCGGCCGGTCCGGACCCGATGCAGACCTCGCAACACGTGGTTGGGAATCGCCGGAAAGTCTCCGACCACGAGGGGGTTGCCGGGATCGGACAGCAGCGCCGCCCGCAGACCGTCCGGCGACATCAACTCGGCGGGAGCGTCCCGGACGACTCCACCGGGGACCGGCCGGTAGCTGGCAACGGCCAGATCACCCCGCCGAACATCCACGACCGAGAAGATGTGGCGGTGACCGGTGGCGGCCTCCAAGGCAAGGGCGTCGAGTGACGTGCCGGCGACGACCGGGATCCCCAGGGCCGACGCCAGTCCTTGGGCCGTGGCGATGCCAACCCGAATGCCGGTGTAGAGGCCCGGACCGACATCGACGACGATGGCGTCGAGATCGTCTGGAAACCAGCCGGCTTGATCGAAACAGAAGTCGATCGCCGGGACCAGGAACCCGGAGTGCCCGATGCGGTCGAGCCGGGAGGCGGTGGCGACCACCCCCCGATCCTCGGCCAGGACGACCCCTGACAATGGGGTGGCGGTTTCAATGGCGAGAAGCCTCACGAGCCCAACTCCCCCAACCGCGATGGCCAACTCCCGTACCCGACCAGGTTGATGTTCCGGGCCTCGGCGTCGCCGACCTCAAAGTCCACCCGGAGATGATCCGGTGGAAGGATTGGCTCGACCGCGTCACCCCACTCGATCACAAGAACGCCCTCCGAGGCCTGAGCGACGAGGTCGAGGTCATCGAACTCGTTCCTGCTCGACAGGCGGTAGATGTCGGCGTGGATCAGAGGCAAGAAACCGCTCAGATACTCCCGGGAAAGAACGAAGGAAGGGCTGGTTACCGGTTCCTCCACTCCGAGGCCTGCAGCGATACCACCCGTAAATAGGGTCTTGCCTGCACCTAAGGGCCCTGAGAGCACGATCACGTCGCCGGGTCTCAGGAGCGCGGCCAGCCGGGCGCCGAGGTTGGCTGTGTCGCCCGGGCCCGGGCAAAGGAACGAGATCATGCAAATAGGTTCATTTGTTCAGGTTCGTCTCCGGAAGCGCCAGGTTCGTCCGCGGTAGGGGCCGATTCAAACGAGACATTTTGGCGGCCTAACCCACTGATTGGGGAAGTCGTGGTCCGCGGCTTCGATAACGCCTCACGGACGAGGGCGAAGTCCACCTGCATTTCACCGATCAACCGTTCACCTGAGCGGAGGGCGGCTGCCGGATGGTAGGTCGGGACCAGGGTTCGGCCTTGCCACCAAGAATAGGTACGCCCTCGGAGCTTGGTAATGCCGGTCTCGGTTCTCAACAACAATTTGGTGGCGAAGTTGCCAAGGGTGACCACGACGTTCGGGTCGATCAAGGCGATCTGACCCCGCAGGTAGTCCTTGCATGAATCGACCTCGTCCTGGCGGGGATCGCGATTGTTGGGCGGCCGACACTTGATGACGTTGGCGATGTAGACGTCCTCCCGGCTCAACCCGATCTCACCAAGCAACCGGTTGAGCAACTGCCCGGCGGCCCCGACGAAGGGCTCACCCTGCCGGTCCTCGTTGAAGCCCGGAGCTTCGCCTACGAAGAAGAGGTCGGCGTCGGGATCCCCGACGCCGAAGACCACCTGAGTGCGGGTTTGCGCGAGGCGGCAGGCCGTACAGACCTTTGCTTCGGATTCGAGCAGCCG
>CAZPIZ010000115.1:0-1136 GCA_964586615.1 uncultured Acidimicrobiaceae bacterium
GTCATGGCCACCGCCATCCACGCCGGGCACAGCCTCAGACCGGAGATAGCCGATCGCATCGCCGTGGACGAGCGAGTTCGTCTTCGGGAAGAAGATCCCCATACGGACCTTCTCACTGACATCGTTGCGCTAACCGTGGTCGTCGACCGATCCCGCTTTGAGATCGATCTCAACCGGTCCCGAGACCAGGCCATCTATCTCGGGCCGGATCAAGCCTGGGGCCTCGACGTCTGGCGGGCCCCGTTCGACCCGGAAGCCGTTGAGGTTTCCCTCGACATCTACGACTGGTTCTATCTGGAGATCGCCCAGCGGCTCGACGCCTTGGCCGCCCTGGGACCCTTCGTCGTCTTCGACATTCACTCCTACAACCATCGCCGCGATGGCGCCGATCTCCCGCCCGGGAATCCGAAGGCCAATCCCGACATCAACATCGGGACCGGTTCCCTTGATCGGGCCCCCTGGGCCGCCCTTATTGACCGATTCGCCGTCGAGCTCGGAACGGCTCTGCCACCGGCGGCGACTGTCGCCGAGAATGTTCGCTTCAAGGGCGGTTACTTCTCGCAATGGATCCACGAGCGCTACCCCGGCCGGGGCTGTGCCCTGGCTCTCGAGTTCAAGAAGACCTTCATGGACGAATGGAGCGGCGAAGTCGACCTCGCTCATCTCGGCCGCCTGCGGGAGGCACTGGCCGGCACCATCCCTGGAGTCCTGTCCGAGCTCGAGGCCCTGTCCAAGCGCCAGGAATTGCGATGACATCGCTGGCGGCCACCGACCTGGCGGTCGACCGCGAGCTCGCCTCCATCAGCGAGAGCTTTCGCTTCCTGGTCGATGTCACCCCGGTCAATGTCGAAGAGGCCCGCAAGGAGTTTCTCGTATCCCCCGGAGAGGAACCGAATTTCGTATATCGAGACATCGAGGACTTCCCCGATGTGATAGGCGCCAGATTGGCCGCGGTCGGCATCGCATCGGTCGTCGACCCCACTCTCGCCCGAATCTTTGAAGCCAAGCGACGTGAGCTTTCGCTGCAACTGGAGATGCTGTCCGCAAGGGAAAGCTCCGATTTCCTCGACCTGAGCCTCAAGCTTTATGGCTTGGTCACCCCTGATCTGGAGCGTCATGCCGAGGATATCCTCCTC
>CAZPIZ010000115.1:1236-5954 GCA_964586615.1 uncultured Acidimicrobiaceae bacterium
GGCCGCCTCCGCCAGATCGCCGCCCGCGTGATCGCAGTCAGGCGACTCCTCCAGGGATGCTCGTTTGCTCAAACCCATCGCGAGCTGACCGAGAGATATGGATACTCGAAGGGCGGTGCCTTCACCATTGTCATGAGGGTCTGGCGGTCTGGTGGATTGACCAAGGACTCCATTTATCTCCGCGGTTTGCATGACCTGGTCGAATACCTCTCTGCCGGTAACGAGCTCGACTCCCTCTGGCAGGGAAAGATGTCGCTGGTCGACCTCCCTGTCGCAAAGGAGCTGACCGAACAGGGAGTGCTCCAACCTCCTGCCCTTCTCCCTCACTTCCTGACAGACGCCGCTGCTCGGAAGCGACTTGAAAGAGTCGCCACCGATACCGGACTTCACCATCTGATCGGAGCAGAAGCATGAAACTCGGATTCGTCGTCAACAGGGTTGCCACCGAGGAGCCGGGCTACACGACAACCAGATTGGCCATGACCGCTAGCAGGATGGGACACCAGGTATGGCTGATGGGAGTGGATGATTTCGCCCATGATCCCGATGGCAGCGTCACAGCCACAGCCCGCAGCGCTCCCGCCAAGAGCCACCGCTCGCTGAACGCCTACCTGGGCAAGGTTCAATCGGACGAGGCCGTGGAGCGGCTCGTTCTTGACGAGCTCGACGTGCTCATGATGCGCAACGACCCGGCCGAGGACGCCACCGACCGGCCATGGGCGGTGATCTCGGGAGTCCTCTTCGGGCAGCTCGCCATGAGCCGCGGGGTGCTGGTGGTAAACGACCCCACCAGCCTGGCCGACGCAGTCAACAAGACCTACTTCCAGCACTTCCCCGAAGAATGCCGGCCCCGCACCATGATCTCGCGCGACCCCGAGGCCATCACCGATTTCATTAACGAGCTGAAGGGCTCAGCGGTGCTGAAACCGCTCCAGGGTTCGGGTGGGGCAGGTGTGTTCCTGGTGTCGGCAAAGGAGTCGCCCAACCTCAACCAGATGATTGAGGCTCTTTCCCGTGACGGCTACATCGTGGTCCAGGAATACCTGGCGGCAGCGAAGGACGGCGACACCCGCCTCTTCGTCATGAATGGGCAGCCTCTCGAACGCGACGGCCAATACGCCGCCTTCAAGAGAGTCAACAAGTCGGCCGACATGCGCTCCAACATGCACGCCGGTGGAGATGCTCACCCCGTCAAGGTCACCGACGAGATGCTGCAACTCGTCGAACTGGTGCGGCCGAAGCTGATCGAGGACGGCATGTTCCTCGTCGGCCTCGACATCGTCGGCGACAAGTTGATGGAGGTCAACGTCTTCTCGCCGGGAGGTCTGGGAAGCAGCCAGCAGCTCTACGAGGTGGACTTCACCCAGCCTGTGATTGAAGCTCTCGAACACAAGATCGAGCTACGCCGCAGTTACGACAACCTCGACAACGCCCGCCTCGCCACTCTCTGAAGTAGACCCCGTTTTGGCGCGACAAAGCCGTGCCCTAGCACGGCTTTGTCGCGCCAGAAGGGGTGAGAAGCCGCGGTAGCCGGAAATTCACACCCGGGTGCCTTTGTTGTACGGCAGAATTACATCGATGTCCTCTTCGCTAGTCGTCGACGCCCGCGCCCTCGTAAAGACCTTCAAAGGTCAAACCGCGGTAGACCATCTCGACCTGTCGGTGCCAGCCGGCGCCCGGGTCGGGTTGTTGGGCCCCAATGGTGCTGGCAAGACGACGACCCTGTTGATGCTGCTCGGTGCGATCGCGGCCGATTCCGGGACAATCGACGTCGCCGGGCATCGCCTCCCCCATGGTCGCTCGAAGGCGATGGAACAGGTCGGCTTCGTGGCCGGGTATCTTCCCCTTCCCGAGAACCTCACGGTGCGCGAGTCTCTAACCCTCTTTGCCGGGTTCGCCGGGATCCGCAAACCCTCCCCGATCGTCGACGAAGCCATCGGAGCATTTGGGCTCACCGAACTAGCCGACAAGCGCAACCAGGAACTCTCATCCGGTCAACGAACGCTGGTTTCGATAACGAAGGCAGTTCTTCACAGACCGCGGCTGCTGGTGATGGACGAGCCCACGGCAAGCCTCGATCCGGACATGGCGGCGCGAGTACGGGAAATGCTGCTCGAGATCCACCGACGCGACCAGACCGCCTTGCTCGTCACCTCGCACAACATGCGCGAGGTGGAGACCCTGTGCGAAAGAGTGATCCTGATGTCGCGGGGGAAGATCGTCGCCGACGGCACTGCCGCCGCCATCGCCACCCAGTTCGCGGTCGACGACCTCGAGGGTGCTTTCCTGGCCGTTGCCGCCGAACTCCGCGATGGAGGACCGAGATGAGCGGCTTCCTCAACTTCACCCGGGTCGGGGCGGTGATCCGCCGTCATTGGCTGGTCCTGTGGCGCTCGCCTCATCGATGGTTCGAGATCGCCTTCTGGCCGGTCATGGACGTAATCCTGTGGGGGTCGCTCGGCCTCTTCATCGCCCAGGAGAACGGGGCCAGCAGGGCCGGGGTTCCATACCTTCTGGCCGGCCTGATGCTGTTTTGGACTCTCACCCAGGTCCAGATGACCGGTTCGACCACCTTCATGGAGGAGACCTGGACCCGCAACCTTCTCAACGTGCTCACTACCCCGGTCAAGCCGATCGAGTACCTGGCGGGGACCTCGGTGTTCGGATTGGCCAAGCTCTTCCTGACGCTGCTCACCCTCACCATCACGACCATCTTTCTCTATGGCTTCGACCTGAGGGCAGTGGGTTGGTCGGTGATCCCGATCGTCACCCTGCTGGTGCTCAACGGATGGGCCCTGGCGTTGGTGGTCATCGGGCTGATCCTCCGCTTCGGCCAGAGCGCCGAGATCCTCACCTGGGGTCTCAACTATGTCGTGCTCGCCATCTCCGGTGTGTTCTTCCCGGTCGAGGCGCTGCCGGCCGGGCTTCGTCTGATCGCCAACGTGCTCCCGACCACCCACGCCTTTGCCGCCGCCCGCGACGTCCTCGACGGCAACGGTGTGCCATGGGAGCGGCTTGGCATCTCGGCCATCGGGACCGTCGTGGCATTGATCCTGGCGAGCTGGTTCGGGGCGACCATGCTCAAGGTCTTCCGGAGCCGCGGCTTCGTCACCCGCTACTCCTGACCATCCCTCCTCCCCTGTTTTCGGGGATGGACCGAGGGAGCGGTTTAACCGAACCCGCAATCGGCCAACACTGTCTCCATGTCGCCCCCGCCGAAGCGGAGCCGCTCGAACGACGCCACCTGCTGGATCTCCTCTGCTGTGAGCACTGCCTCGAAGCTCGGCATGATCGCCGTGATCTCCTTGCCGGGTGCTCCGTAAACGGAACCCACTTCATCCTTCCATCGCTCGGAACCGATGGTGATCCATTGCCGCTGGGTCTCGCAATCGGGGAAGGTCTCGAGAACCGAGGTCAACGCTGGCGCCGACCCTCCCGTACCGTCCCCACCATGACACGCAGAACAGATCCTCCCAAAGGTCTCCCGTCCGGCGTCGAGGTTGGGATCGCCCAACGACTCCGGGCCTGAAGCGCAGGCAACCAACCACACAACCATCATCGCCGTCAGTACCGCCCGACGGCGCACAGCCATCACGCCGGAGCGGCCTTCATGTGGAAGAGGGTTGCGACGATCCCAAGCCCTGCCAGTAGGTGGCAACGCCGTACAAGAGGGCCAATCCCATGATCGGAGTCCCTATCTGCTTGAAAATCGTCGAATCCGCCACGAGACCGATCAGAAACAGGACCAAGCCGAGGTTGACAGCCCCGAACACGATTCGGTTGGTGGCTGCCTTGGTCGCCGCGAGCAACGCTACCGCCCCAAAGAGGGCGTTGGTCATGACCCCGATGAACATGGCGTGGTCGAAGGCGGTCAGCACGCCGATCGGCCCTGTCTCGGTCTCGGGATCCAGTTCACCCGAGGTGAAGAGTTGGACCACATAGACCAGTAGAGCAATCCCCACCACCAGGCCCAACACCGAGGCGCGCCCGAAATTGCCGGCACTACCGCTCGCCCAGGCGCTGGGCTTGATCCGGCCCCACATGTGGACGATGTAGGCGATGATGGCGATCACCTGGAGAGCCGAAAAGGCCTGGATCAACGCATCGATTTCGAAAATGAATGCGATGTTGGCGAGAAGACCGGCGGCGAAGAGGGCCCAGGCCACCAGACGCCCGAGGATCCCCTGTCCGCCTTCCAGAACCCAGTGGCTGATCGCCACCCCGGCCAGGATCAGGTAGCCAATCAGCATGGCGGCGGGATGGGCGCCGGCCAGGTTTGAGGCCATATCGGTGCTGAGTCCCGGTATCGAACCGTTGGCGACGAAGATACCGAGCAACACTCCCAGGATCGCTCCGATCGTCAGCGAGATCACCGCCAGATAGAGCGCCAGTTGGGCCGTGGTTTTTTCGCTGGCGCGGTAGCGGCCCGCCACCCAGATCAGCGTCCAGATGATGGCGATCAACAACAGGGTGCCGGCAACGGGCCGAAAGATCCCGGTGGTGGTTGCGAATGCGGTCACATAGATCAGGACCGTCACTAGCGCCGCCACCGCCAGCTTGCGAGCCGTGGCCACCGCCTTGGTGTCGGCACCACCCCCGAATATCGCCATCCCGGAGGCGACCACCGACAGGGTGATCCAGCCAAGGGTGCCGGCGTGGACGTGGGTGAGGATCATTTGGTGGGTTGGATCCCAGACATCGAGCCCGTTCAGGATCCC
>CAZPIZ010000116.1:0-5946 GCA_964586615.1 uncultured Acidimicrobiaceae bacterium
TGCTCGGTTTTCCATTTTCCCTGTTCGGGCCTAGCAACCATGAAGGTTCCTCCTGTTCAGCGCGGCCAGCAATCATGCATCCTATACAATCGACGGGCGATCTGCCATGTCCTGGTACGGGGCTCTCATTGCGCTATTCGACGGTCGGCCGATACCAGGGGACCAAGCGCGCAGTGGCTCGTCTGATCACCCAAAATAGGAAGATCCCGAACGAGGCGATGACCAGAACACCCACAAAAGCCTGGTTGTGATGAAACGATCGAGTTTCGAAAATCACATAGAAACCGAGTCCCTGAATTGCGGCCACCATCTCCGAGGTGATTCCGGTAACCATCGCCCGACCCGCCGCAAGTTGGAGGCCTCCGATCAGAAACGGCATCGCCGCCGGAATGCCCACCCCCGCCCAGATCTGGGACCCCTTGGCGTGGAAAGATCTGGCAACCTCGAGGTAGGTGGTGGGAAGTTTGCGCGTGCCGTCCATCATCTGAATCGAGATGGGCAGGAACGCCGACAATGCAGTCACGGCCAGGCGCATGTTGTTGCTGTAGCCGAGCCAGAGTGTCGAGAGAGGAATGATTGCGACCACCGGCATTGCGTTGAGGGCGTGTAGGTAGCGCTCGCTGAACCATCGCGCCGGGACGCTGCGGCCTAGCAGCAACCCCACCGGCACCCCAAGAGCTACTCCAATGATGATCCCTTCCACTATCGCCAGCATCGAGTCGAACACCGATCCCCAGAAGGTCGGGTTGGTGATGACATCGGGAAAGGCCAGGACGACTCGGCTTGGCCTCGGGAGGAACTGCGGGAAGAACCAGATGGCGCACACTTCCCACAGCACGATGACGACGAGGCCGGGAATGATCGGTAGCCAGCGCCTCGATCCCACTACGTCGGTCCCGGGTTGCCCTGCAACCTGGCTCGGACCACCATCCCTTTGCCGCTCCTGTTCGGTCGCGGTCGCGGCACCGTCGGACTTGCGGTCAGCGCTCACGTTCCTTCCCGCCAGGGAGTGAATCGTGCCTCGATTCGCTGGGCGCCGGCGGTCAGGGCCATGGCGACGAGCGTGATCACCAGGGTTGCGGCCAGCACCGCGGCCGAATCGAACCGGAACGCTCCACCGACCAGCAGGCGTCCCATCCCGGTGGCGCTCAGAAAGAATTCCGAGGCCACCGTGCCGACCAAGCCCCGTCCAACCGCCTGGCGTATCCCCGACATCGCAAATGGAACCGTGTACGGGATGAGGACATCCCGCCAGAGCTGGCGTTCGGTCGACCCGTAGGCGCGGGCGACATCGAAAAGATCCCTGGGAGCGCTCAGCGTGCCCTCGAGCGTGGTCAGGATGATCGGGAAAATGGCGTGCAGCACGATCACGATCAGGCGAGGGACCAGACCCACGCCCATCAGCGCCAGCAGAAACGGGATTAGCACGACCATCGGAGTGGCGTAGAGGGCATACAGGTAACCCTCAAGGCTCTTCCGGAGTGTGTCCGAGCGGGCCAGGAGTAGAGCGAAGGGGATCCCGAGGACGATCGAGATGACCATGCCCAGAAGGAAGGCAAACCCTGAGTTGGCGAAAGCCTGGATGATCTCGCCCGACACCGTCATTTCGACGGTCTTCCGGATCGTGGCCGTGAAGGTAGCGAAGTAGATGGGGCGGACGTTGGCACCGATCAGCTGCCAGACGCCCGCCACCACCACGACACTCAACAGGCCCGTCAAGATCCGGGCCACTCGCTCGTGCCGGTTCGTCATATGCCTACTTTAAATCTCCGGGGTCATCTCGCCCTCGGCGTCGGGGAGATGCTGCGGCTCCGGGAGACGTCACCCTCCCATCGAGTCGACCAGGGCCCGGGCTTCCGCCCAAATCGAGTCGTCGATCATTGCATCGAACGTTGGCGCATTGGCCGCTTCGATGTTGCCCGCATCGACTTCTCCCTGGATCGTGTAATCGATTTTTGATTGGTCAAGGTCGATCGTATCGGTAGCCCAATAGTTGTTCAGGCCAAGGTACAGCTCGATGGCGGTCTTGGTCACGTCCGGCTCAAGACCCATCTTGGGCCCAAGCGCTGCAATGGCGTCGAGGTTGGCCGGATCGGCGATCGCCTCCCGGGCCGCGAGGTCGGCTGCCACCAAGCGCACCAATGCCTCTCGCTTGTTGGCAAGGGCGTCGGGGCTGGCCCCGTAGTACAAGTAATGCTGATCCGGTCTGATGTCGGTGATCGCAATGATTTGGTGAGCGGTGATGTCGCCACCCTCGGCTGCCAAAAGGGTTTGAACAGTGGCGAACTCATAAAGGTGCATGACGGCATTCTCGATCTGGCCGGAGACCAGACCTTCGATCACCGGAGCTGCGTGGATGAACACTGTCTCCACGTCCTCGTATGTCAAGCCACACGACTCCAGGATCGCTCCGAGCACCCCGTAGCGAGTCTGACCAATACCGTCGACGGCGATCGTCGTTCCGGCGAGGTTCTCGCAGCTCGTCATGGCGTCATTGGTGCTGGCAACGTGCCAGGTCGGCTGACTAATCCCGATGATCGCGGTCATCTCGCCACCGCCCGCCACGAGGCTGACTCCTACATTGGTCGGCACGGCCCCCACATCCACCTCGCCGGTCGAGGTGGCCCGGGCGCTGTCGCCACCGTTCTCGAACGGCCGCAGGGTGACCTCGATCCCATAGGTGTCAAAGAAGCCCATGTCTTCGGCCACGTACATATTGAGCGCCGCCGGGAAGACCGGGGGGATGGCTGCCAGCCCGACGGTCAGGCTCCCGGCAGGTTCCAGGGTGTTGCCGCCCGAACCGGCGGCCGCGGTGGTCACGGCCTCGCCGCCACAAGCCGCGAAGACCAGCGTCAGCGCGGACCAGGCGATGATCATCTTGGTTCTGTTCCTACTCATGTCGTCTCCTCTCGTAGTGACGAGACTCCCCGCAATGCGTGGGGGCTCATCTATCTGGGTGGTGTATTCCTTCGATGTGTCGCTCCGCACGCATGATGTCCTCCATCAGGATCGACCACACGTACTCGCGAATCTCGGTGAATCGCCGGTGGGCGAGGGTGGAACGATCCCGGGGCCGGGCGATGCCCACCTCGATGACCTCGTGGATGGTGCTCGGGCGACCCTTGAGGACCACGATGCGGTCGCCCATGAGAACGGCCTCCTCGATCGAATGGGTCACGAAGATCATCGAGGTCGGCTGAGAATCCCAGATCCGCAGCAACTCGAACTGGAGTAACTCCCGGGTTTGGGCGTCGACGGAGCTGAAGGGCTCGTCCATGAGTAGAACATGGGGGTTGACGGCGAGAGCCCGCGCCAAGCCGGCCCGTTGCTGCATGCCTCCGGATAACTGGTACGGGTAGTGATGCTCAAACCCACCCAGCCCCACCAAATCGATGAAGGGTTTGGCTACATCGGCAATCTCGGCCGGTGTCTTTCCCTGAAGCTTGAGGCCGTAGGCAACGTTTTCGTACATTGTCTTCCAGGGGAACAGCCCGAAGTGTTGGAACACCATGCCCACGCCCTGTCGAGGCTCCGTAACCAGTTTCTCATCGATGGCCACTGTTCCCTGGGTTAACGGCACCAGGCCGTTCATGCACCGGAGCAGGGTGGTCTTTCCGCATCCTGAAGGTCCCACCACCGACACGATTTCCCTGCTTCCGACCTCAAGGTTGATGTCCTCGAAGACCGAGTGGTTTCCGTAGCGCTTCCCAGCATGGGAGACCTTGATCCTGGCGCGGTCGTCGGCGGCGGCTGTCAAGAGTCAGGCTCCACGGGAAAAGCGTCTTGGAACCAATTGGCGAATTGTCATGGCCTCCAGCCAGGTAGTGGCCCCGAAATGCCGTGGCAGCTTCTGCACGATATAAAGTACAGAAGAATCGGCGGTAGCGTCGGAGGACGTTCATTTTTTTCAATTTGGGTTCCAAATGCCTCGACTGGACCCCCGAAAACCACCCCAGAGCACGACAGAGTGGTGAGACGATCTGACAATCGAAGGGGTCCTTGTGTCGAAGAGTCCAAAGATATTCGTACCTCAGCCGATTCCCGCCAACGCACTGAGGCGTCTCAGGGAGATCGGAGAAGTCACCCTTTTCGACCACCTCGACCGGCGCATCACCCGTGAAGAGGTAATCGAGGGCGTCGGCGATCAGAACATCCTGTTTGCCCTGGGTGACATCCCCTACGACGAACTAGTCATCTCCGCTGCCGCCAACCTCCAGCTCATCGCAGCCATGCACGTGTCGGCCACCTTTGTTGACATTGCCGCCGCCACCCGGCGTGGAATCCCGGTGACCGGCGTGCCCAACACTCTTGCGGAGACCACTGGGGAGTTCACTTTCACCCTCTTGGTGAGTACCGCCTGGCGAATCCCTCAAGCGGATCGATTTCTGAGGGAGGGGCGGTGGACCCAGAACCAGTCGGAGGCGATCCTCGGCACTCGCCTTTTCGGAAAAACGGTGGGAATTGTCGGTTTCGGCCGAGTGGGTGCTGGGGTAGCGAGACGGTGTCGGGCGATGGGGATGCTGATCCTCTACACGAAGCGGTCTCGTTTGTCCGCCGGGGACGAGGCGGACCTCGGTGTCGCGTATCGGGAACTGGATGAGCTGCTCCGTGAGTCGGACTTCGTCGTTCTCGCCCCGCTATTGACCGTCGCTACCAAGGGGCTGATATCTGCGGAGCGACTGGCGATGATGAAGCCCGGTGCGATTCTGATCAACACCTCCCGCGGTCCTGTAGTCGATGAAGAGGCGCTGGAGGCGGCGTTGAGGGAAGGTCGGTTGGGAGGAGCGGGGCTCGATGTGTACGAGCATGAGATCCCCGAACCCCACCACGGACCTACCAGTGGTCTGCTCGAACTCCCCAATGTGGTCGTGACCCCGCACATCGGCAGCGCCGCCCGTGAAACGCGAGTGGAAATGGCCGACCGCACTGTGGACAACATCGAACAGTTTCTGGCCGGAGAGCGGCCACTGGACATCCTCAACCCCGAGCTGTACGGCGAGCCACCACGCCAGTCTGAGCGCATCGGCTGACGGTAGGCTTGGCCTGGCGCGAAGGCGCGGGCCCTGATTGGAGTAGAAGCGAATGGCAGCGACGGTGTGGGAGGATCACTCTGAGCAAATAGGCAGGCTCGATTCATGGCTTGAGATCGATCCCCGGCGAACCGCGGTGGTGACGATCGATATGCATCGCGGCCATTTGGATCCTGACAACGCCACCATGCCGGTGACGCCAGAAGTTTCGAGACGGGTGCTGCAGGCGGCGGGCGGGTTCTTGCGCTTTGCCCGCGAGTGCGGAATGCCCGTCATCCACGTCATCCTGACGTGGCGCCCCGCGGAGGCGTATCGATTCAATCCGCGGGTTGAGGCTGGGAGGATGACGCTCTCCCATCAGACGCCCTCCACGAAAGCCCTGGCGGCGGGCACACTGCACAACCTGGTTGGGAGCGTGCAGCTTGAGCTCATGCCCGAGATCGGATCCGAGCCCGACGACCTAATCGTCAACAGCAAGAAAACCCTGAGCATTTACTACGGGACCGAACTCGATGTGCTCCTCGGGTCTTTCCTCGACGTGGACACCCTGATTCTCATGGGCATCAACACCAATACTTGTGTGCAATGTGCCGCCTTCGAGAGCATGAACCGCGGATTCAAGGTGGTCGTCCTTGAGGACTGTGTGGGCAGCATGTATGGGGAGGACTTGCACGTGGCGGCGCTGCAGAACATCGCTCGCTGTCTGGGGTGGGTACTAACTACCGAAGAGGTACGAGACAAGATCCAAGCAATGAGAAATGCGACCGCAGTTTGAAACGCCCCAATTCTGCTCCACTATTTCAATTGACCCGATAGTCGGGATTCTCTCCGGTCAATACCTTGATGACCTGGGTGGTGGCTTTGCGCTGGGACTCCTGGAGTGACTCCTCGGAGTAGTAGGCCATGTGGGGGGTGA
>CAZPIZ010000117.1:0-5858 GCA_964586615.1 uncultured Acidimicrobiaceae bacterium
GTGGTTCTCGACGAGTCGGAGATCCCGAGCGCCTGGTACAACATCCAACCCGACCTGCCTGAGCCGGCGCCACCGGTCCTCCATCCCGGCACCCACCAGCCGATCGGGCCGGACGATCTGGCGCCTCTGTTTCCAATGGCGTTGATCATGCAGGAGGTCTCCCAGGATCGATACATCGACGTTCCCGGAGCCGTGCTCGACATTTACAAGATGTGGCGGCCCACACCGCTCTACCGCGCCCTCCGGCTCGAGAAGGCGCTCGACACCCCCGCCCGCATCTATTTCAAGTACGAGGGAGTAAGCCCGGCCGGATCGCATAAACCCAACACCGCCGTACCTCAGGCCTATTACAACGCTCAAGAAGGGACCAAACGTCTCACCACCGAGACCGGTGCGGGGCAGTGGGGAAGCGCCCTCGCCTTTGCCTGTGCCCAGTTCGGGCTCGACTGTGAGGTGTGGCAGGTGGCCGCCTCCTATCAGCAGAAGCCCTATCGCCGCACCTTGATGGAGGTCTTTGGAGCGAAGGTGCACTCCAGCCCATCGGAGATCACCAACGCCGGCCGGACCATCCTCGCCCAGGACCCCAACTCGACCGGGAGCCTTGGCATCGCCATCTCGGAAGCGGTCGAGGCCGCGGTCGGGGATCCCAACACCAAGTATTCACTCGGCAGCGTGCTCAATCACGTGTTGATGCACCAGACGGTGATCGGCGAGGAGGCGCTGAAGCAACTCGAACGAATCGGGGAAACTCCCGACCTGCTGGTCGGCTGTACCGGTGGCGGCTCCAACTTTGCTGGCCTCTCCTTCCCGTTCCTGCGGGAGAAGTTGGCGGGCAAAATGGCTCCGACAATTCGTTGTGTTGAGCCGACCGCCTCGCCATCGCTCACCAAGGGTGTTTACACCTACGACTTTGGCGACACCATGGGGATGACGCCGCTGGTCAAGATGCACACGCTGGGTCACGACTTCATCCCCGAGCCGATCCATGCCGGGGGGTTGCGCTATCACGGTATGGCACCATTGGTTTCCCACCTGAAAGAACTGGGGCTGGTTGAGGCCGAGGCGATCGGTCAGGTCGAGTGCTTCGAACGAGCCGTGCAGTTCACCCGCAGCGAGGGAATCATTCCCGCCCCGGAGCCGGCCCACGCCATTGCGTCGGCGGTCCGTGAGGCGCTCAAGTGCAAGGAAACCGGGGAGGAGAAGGTGATCCTCACCGCTCTTTGCGGCCATGGCCATTTCGATATGGGCGCCTACCGCGACTTCCTCGACGGCAAGTTGGTGGACTACGCCTATCCCGAGGAGAAGGTGCGGGCGGCCATGGAGAAGATCCCGGTCGTGGCGTAGGTCTGCCCGGATCGCGGACATGTCATCAGATTCCTGGGAAGGACTCCTCCGACTAGTGGGACCGGCCCACCATGAGGCCTTTGCCGCTGTCGGCGGCGACGACCCGGACTGGCCCGGCTGGTACGCGGAATGGCTTCTCGAGCGGATCCCATCCGAGATGAAGGTCGACGCCTCCGAATTGGCCGGACTGTTGCGGGTCGCCGCCGAGACGCAAACCGCCTCCAACAACGATGAGGAATGGCCGGTCTTCTACGCCCGGTTTCTCTCCGAGCGTCTAACCAATCAGAGCTGAGGACAGCCTTTCCACATCTTCGGCGTCGTGGTAGATCCCAAAGCCGATACGAAGCCGGTCGCCCCGATGGTCGACGATGACCCGGCGCTCGTGCAGCCGGCGGTAGATCGATTCGGCTTCCGGACTTCGAAAGGTCAGGAAGTTCCCGCGGTTGTGCCCTTCCGGTGGGAGCAACTCGCCAAGCCGTGGACCGCCCGCGCGAACGGTTGCCAGGAACTGTTCTTGCAGCTGTCCCACGTGCTGGCGGATCGCGGCCGGAGTGAGCCCCTCTGTTTCCAGGAGCTTGAGGACAGCCAGCATCCGGTACAGACCCGACGGATCGAATGTGGCACCCCAGAATCGATCGCCATCCTCCCCGTAGGGCACCCCCTGCTCCCGCGCCGTCAGCTCGGTGAATTCAGCGAACCAACCCGTGTCCACCGGCCGTTCTCCGTAGCCGGGCGGACAATGCATGAAGCAAGCCCCTTCGCCCGCCATCGCGTACTTGTAACCGCCTGCCAGGTAGAAGACCCGCTCTGAAATTGAAGCTAGATCGGTGGGCAGGGCCATGAATCCGTGATAGCCATCGATGGCGAAGAATGAGGAGGGCGGTGCCGCGGCTGCGATGCCTCCCAATCCGTCGACGACATACCCGGAGTCGAAGAAAACCTGGGATAGATAGACCAGGTCGGCCCGCGCCACCGCCGCCGCCATCCGGTCGGCAAAGGTGTCGAACGGTTCTGCCGGAACCCGCACAACCCCGGCCAGCCCTGCTTCCTCCCAGCGCCGCAGTTGCCGGTCGAAGGAGTGGAACTCGGCGTCCGTCGTCACCACCCGAACCGGTGGAGTCAGGCAGGAGAAGAGTCGCACCACCAACTCGTGGAGGTTGGGTGCGAACACGATGGTGCCCGGGTCGGGCAGCCCCAGCAGCCCGGACAGGCGAATCCTGGTCTCGGGTATCACCCGTCCGAAGACCGTGTCCCACTTGTCGTCCATGAGTCTGGTGGCGTCCTCCCATGCCTGGACATGGGCCTCGAAGGAAACGTCCGGCCACGGGTGATGGCTGTGGGCTGCGAAGTGGAGCCGTCCCCGGTCGGCATCGAGGAACCGCCGGAACATCTTCTTGTAGCTCTGGCTCACGGCGCCCTAGGTCTCCTCGAAGCGGAAGCGCATCGTCCATTCGAGCTCGGCCGGCAGAGTCGGAAGAGCCGACCGTGGGATCATGAAAGTGGAGAGCTGAAAGAGATCGGTGAATACTCTGGTTCGCTCGGCCGACCTGGTGAGGTAGGCGGCACCGGCCGATCCACCGGTTCCTACCCGTCGACCGATCATTCGCATCGTCATTAGCGCGTGTCGGTATCTCCAGTTCGTGAAGCCCTGGTCGATATCCATTAATAGCGTTAACAATCGAAACGGTTCCTGGAGAGCCGGTTCGTCGCGATAGAGGTTGATGAACAGGGCCGCCTGGAACGCCCGGTGAGAGAGACGGCGGTCACCGCTGGTCATCAGCTCCTTGTGTTTGGTCTCGTCAAAGACCGCTTCGTAGAGGCCAAAGGTCTGTTCGAAGCTTCGAAGCTGGCTCTGGCGTTCGTCCTCGGTGAGGTTGGGGTTGGCGGCGACGACGGCCCGGTCATGCTCGAGCATTTCTCGCACCGCACCCTGGTACTCGTCCCAGAAATGGAAGTCACCGTGATCGAGAAACGGAGTTCGCTCCAACCAGGCCTGAACCAGATCGGCCATGCTTGGCCGCTGCTCCGACTCCTCGATGCGGGCCCGGTCCTTCTGGTTCAGGGCGGCGGTGTAGGGGTTGCCGGCAAGTTTGAGGCGGTCCTCCGGTCGGACCCCGAGCCGGCTCTCGATGAGGCGGAACTGGACGCTCTGGAAGCCCGAGGCTGGTATCAGATAGTTGCGAAACTCGAGGAAGTCGAGGGGTGTCATCGTCTCGAGGACACTGATCTGATCGACCAGCAGCTTCTGAATCTCGGTTATGCGGTCGAGATGGGCAACGATGCGGAGCATCTCGGTCTCGTCGACCCGATCGCGGGCCAGAAGATCGGCGACGGCGTCGAGCTCCCACAGGATCTGTTTGAACCAAAGCTCATAAGCCTGATGGACGATGATGAACAGCATCTCGTCGTGGACCGGTTCTCCGGCGGTGGCCGATGCCAATTGCTGGCTCGTGAGCAAGCGGTCGAGTTGTAGGTAGTCGGAGTAGTAGACCGGCTCGTTAGACGGTGTGTCTCCCACAGCCTCGCACCCTAGTCTGCGCTCCTCTCCATGGCCCCCAGCGACCTGTACCCAGTTCGGATCGATCGTCGCGTCTTTGTGACTATGGCCGACGGTGTCCGCCTCGGTCTCACCGTCTATCTCCCTGATGGCCAGGGGGATGGGCCGTTCCCGGCGGTGGCGGAGTCGCTTCCATACCGCAAGGACGAGGATTTCTTCGGTCCCGACTGGCGAACCTACGCCTATCTGGCCCAGCGGGGAATCGCCGGCGTCAGGGTCGATGTTCGGGGCACGGGGGCCTCGGAGGGTGTGGCTGCTGACGAATACACCGCCGAGGAGATGGCCGACACCCTCGAGATATTGACCTGGGCGGCTGGACAGGATTGGTGCAATGGGAACCTGGGGATGTGGGGAGTTTCCTGGGGAGGTTTCTCCTCGTTACAAGCGGCGATGTCGCGTCCGCCCGAGCTCAAGGCCATCGTTGCCGCCCACGCCACCCACGATCGTTTCGCCACCGACGTTCATTACGTCGGTGGTTCCCTCCATGCTGCCGAACAAGCCGATTGGCCAGGAACGATGGTCGCCTACAACGGTCTTCCTCCTGACCCCGACATCGTCGGTGAGCGGTGGATGGAGATGTGGATGGAGCGCCTCGAACGGACCCCGCAGTGGCCGTCCAACTGGCTGCGTCACCAGCACCGGGACCGTTACTGGCTGCATGGCTCTCCGTGCGCCGACTACGGATCCATCGAGGCGGCGACCCTGCTCATAGGGGGATGGCTCGATGGCTACGTCGATGGGATGCTGGCCCTGCTCGATCATCTCGATTGCCCCAAGCGGGCGGTGATCGGGCCCTGGGGTCACTACCGGCCGGCCAACGGGGTTCCCGCCCCCACCTTCGATCATCTCGACCTCATGGCCCGCTGGTTCGGTCATCATCTGCGCGGCGATGACAACGGGGTGATGGACATGCCTCCGTTGACGGCCTGGATCAGAACCGCCCCGCCCTATGACGGGGCGAGGTCGCAGGGTTACTGGCGGGCGGAGCCGTCATGGCCGCCCATCGACGGGATCCGCTGGGAACGATCGCTGTCGGAAATGGATCACGCCGGACCGCTGAGCTGGAGGGGTCCGCAGTGGGTCGGCTCCCATGCACCCTTCTGGGACCGGGCCGGTCTCGGCAGCAAGGATTCCGCCGCCGACGACGCCGCCTCCCTGGTCTTCGAAACCGGCCTGCTGCCCGAGGCCATCGAGATTCTGGGTTTGCCAGAGGTGGATCTCCACCTCACCGTCGATGAGCCGGTGGGTGTCGTGGCGGTCCGACTGCTCGCCGTGAACCCGGACGGCGAGGCCCACCTGATCTGCCGGGGCAACCGCAATCTGGTCTTCCCGGACGATCTCTCCAAGCCGGTGCCGATCGAGCCCGGTGTCGGCCGCCGGGTCCGGTTCTCCCTGCTCGGGTCATCTGTTGTTGTCCCGATCGGATGGCGGTTGCGGCTCGCCATCGCCGGGGCCGACTTTCCGGTGGTCTTCCCGCCCGGCCGTCGATTCACCCTCACCATCGATCCGGAGCGCTCGAGCCTGATCCTGCCGCTGGTTCCACCCCGGCCAGAATCCTCCATCCTTGACATTCCCGAATCGCCCGCATTGCCACAACCTCCGGTGATCTCACTGTCCGACGTGCTCGACTGGTCGGTGGAGAAAGGCGACGGGTTGACCGTCTATGCGAAACGGGTGGCGGGCGCCGAGAAGCTCCCGGACCGGAACGATCTCGGAGTCGAATCCGATTTGGCCTGGTCGGTGTCGGTGGCGGATGACGACCCCAACTCGACCCGGGTTCGTTTCGATGGTCGGGTTGGCTATGACCGCCCCGGTTGGTCGGTGGGGACCAGGGCCTCGCTCGAGTTGACGACGGACGGGGAGCAGTTTGACCTGACCGTGGAACTCGCCGCCATCCACGAGAGCAAAGAGATCTGGAAACGCCGCTGGCAAGACAAGATCCCCCGAGAGTGGGCGT
>CAZPIZ010000118.1:0-5847 GCA_964586615.1 uncultured Acidimicrobiaceae bacterium
ACCTGGGCGATGAAGACCCGGAGATAGTTGGTTTCCTCTCCGTATTGGGGACCCCACACTTCTTTGAGAAGTTGGGTTTGGGTCACCAGCTTTCCCCGGTGACGGACGAGAACCTCAACAACGCCCCATTCGGTCGGTGTCAGCTTGACCTCCTCGCCAGCCCTCATGACCCGTTTCACGGCGAGATCGATGGTGAAGTCGGCAGTTTCGATGATCGGCAGATCCACACCCTCGTCCAATTCCCGTCGTAGAGCGGCTCGCAATCTCGCAAGGAGTTCGCCCATCCCAAACGGCTTCGTCACGTAGTCATCGGCGCCTGCATCGAGCGCCGCGATCTTTTCTCGTTCCGCCTCGCGAACGGAGAGCACGATGATCGGAATATTGGTCCAGCCGCGCAGCCCGCGGATGACATCGATACCGTCGATCCCGGGGAGCCCGAGATCGAGAATGACCGCATCTGGTCGATGGTCAGCGGCCCTGCGGAGGGCATCCTCACCGCTTGCGGCTGCGTCGATCTGATAACCCAACGCTTTCAGATTGATGCCCAGGGCGCGCACGATTCCAGGTTCGTCGTCAACGACGAGAATCCGGGCCCGGTCATTCACGAAGGACTCCTGCGGCGAGGCCGGAAGGCGAATTGATCGGATTGGCCATCTTGAACTCGATGACCATGGTCGTTCCGCCGCCGGGTGTGTCTTCGATGATCAGTTCGTTTCCCATCGCCTCGAGTAATCCACGCGAAACCGCAAGGCCCAAACCGACCCCTTGTTTGTTTGGCGCATCTCCAAAGCGTTGGAATCGTTGGAATGCGGTTTCGCGGGCATCGGCGGGGATGCCCGGACCCCGGTCGCTGATCCTTAGATCGATCCGACCGGCCACCTGGCCGGCGCTGACCCGGACCGTCTGGTAGGCGGGAGACCATGTCAGGGCGTTCTCGACCAAGTTGGCGACTACCCGTTCCAATAGGTCAGGGTCTGTCTGGACCGGCGGGAGTGACTCGGATATGTCGACGATTACCCGTTCGGGACCCTGACCTAGGCTCGAAATAGCCGAGGGTACGAGTTCGTCTAATCCAACGGGACGGAAGAAGACGTGCACTGCGCCAGCCTGGAGCCGGCTGGCATCGAGCAGTCGTCCCACCATGCGGTTGAGTCGTTCGGTCTGGTCGACCGCTGCCCGCAGAAACGATCGGGTCTCCTCTGGGGACCACGCAACGCCGGTTTCGAGGAGGCTGGTGAGCGAAGCTTTGATCGTGGCCAGTGGGGTTCGAAGGTCATGCGACACTGCGTCGAGGAGGGCGGTCCGGAGCCGGTCGGTCCCCGCCAATGTCTCCGCTGCTTGGGCTTCCCGTTCGAGTTCCTCTCGCTGCATAGCTTGAATGATTTGGGCGGCGAAAGCTCGGAGGACTATTCGATCGTCTGCGGTCAGCTTTCCATCGAGCAGCACCAGGACGGTGTCGAAAGTGAGATCGATCACCTCACTCCCCTCCTGTGGGGTTCGCAGCTCTCGATCTCCAGCCCAGGCCAATGGCATCCATGTGTTGGCCGTCCGGCGGAGGACGCTCACGGCTCTTAGCGAAAACACGTCCCGGATCCGCCTGACCAGCCCCTGTTCATCGGATCCGAAGACAGGATGTCCAGGCGAGATGTTGGTGGCCAACGCTTCCGCCTGGGCCCGGGCGCGCCTCGCCTCGGCACTCCGCCGTGTTGAAAGCCCAACCAGGAGACCGACGGCAAGGGCGACTACAAGAAAGACGAATAAGGAAACGAGGTGGTCCGGATCGCCGATGGTCAAGGTATGGACTGGCTGAGTGAAGAACCAGTTGGCCAAGAGAAATCCGGCCAACGCGGTGGTAAGTGCGGGGAGCACTCCCCCAAGGCTGCCCACCAGCACCGCGATGAGCAGATACAGGAGCAGCACGTTGTGGAGGACAAGGGGACCGGACAGCCCAAGGAGAAGCCAAGTCAACAAAGGCAGTCCGATGACGGCCACGATCCAGGCACTGACCTGCCTGGCGCGGCTCACTGCTCCCTTGGCCCGATGCTTGGCCCGTGGACGTCGACGGAACGCACCTTCGTAGGGAATCACGTGGATGTCGATGGTTCCGGAGCTGCGGATCACTCTGGAAATGGGAGACCCTCGGAACGCTTCGCCAATTCTGGATCGACGAGAGGCGCCGAGTACCAGCTGGGTGGCGTTCTCTCCCTTCGCGAAAGTGATCAGGGAATCGCCGATGTCATCACTGACAATCTCGTGATAGCGGCCGCCGAGCTGCCGCACGAGCTCTTTCTGGTCAGGAAGAAAGACGCTGGTTTCGGTGGAGCGATCATCAGTTGACCTCACATATACGCCGATCAGGTCGGCTCGTGACTGCATCGCCAGGCGAGCAGCGCGCCGGATTACCGATTCTCCGCCGCCGGCGCCGGCTAACGCGACGACGACTCGCTCTTTTGTTTCCCAGGGTTCATCGATCCTGTGCAGTTGGCGGTATTTGGCCAAAGCCTCATCGACCCGGTCCGCGGTCCATGAGAGCGCCAGTTCCCGCAGGGCATCGAGATTGCCCGGGCGAAAGTAGTTGCCGAGAGAGGCGTCAATCCGTTCGGCGGGATAGATCTTGCCGGCCGCCATCCTCTCCCTGATTCCCTCCTGTGTGAGGTCGACCAGCTCAATCTCATCTGCCCTGCGCACCACTTCGTCGGGGATGGTCTCCACCTGGGACACATCTGTGATCTCGTAAATGACGTCATTGAGCGACTCGAGATGCTGGACATTGAGGGTGGTAAGAACATCGATTCCGGCGTCGAGCATTTCGTCGACATCGCGCCAGCGCTTGTCATTTCGGGAGCCTGGAACATTGGTGTGGGCCAGCTCATCGACCAAAGCCACCGCGGGACGCCGTTCGAGGATGGCGTCGAGATCCATCTCCTCGACAATCTGTCCTTGATATGGAAGGCGTCGCCGCGGAACCGTCTCGAGGTCAGAGATGAGGGCCGTGATCTCGTCCCGTCCATGAGCTTCGACCAGCCCGATCAACACCTCGCGGCCTTCGGCTCGAAGCCGATGCCCCTCCTCCAACATGGCGTAGGTTTTTCCCACGCCAGGAGCTGCTCCCAGCAACACCCTCAACCTGCCGCGTTTCACGATGTCAAGCTACATCAGCTAGATGTGCTTGGAGAACCGGGGCCAAGTCCGAGCGTCCCGCGCTTATCTGCCTGGGCCCGTGTGTGAAAGCTGCCGTCAGGAATCAGATTGGCGCGTTAGGAATGCGTCAAGATCGTGAAGGTAGGACAGGCACGGGGTTAACAAGTACGTGTGGTGCTCCGACCAAGCCATCCGAACAGCGCTCAACGAACTCCTCGGCACACTCGCTCTTGGGTGAGTGTCTGGCAGGTGCTGCCTCGTCGGCCGTGGCACCAGCAATCTCGCTAGTCCGATCCCCCTAGTTGGAAACCCGATGACCACTTGGACGACCCTGAAGCGGCGGGTCATCGGCCGACCTCTCGCCTCCGACGACGCCGACACCCAGCTCCTCCCCAAACGGTTGGCGTTGCCGATCTTTGCCTCAGACCCGCTTTCGTCGGTGGCCTACGCATCTGAGGAGGCCATGCTGGTCCTCGCCCTCGCCGGAACAGCGGCGTTGCGCCTTCTCACCCCTGTGAGCCTCGCCGTCGCGACGCTTCTGGCGGTAGTGGTTATCTCCTACCGACAGACGATCCGCGCCTATCCGGACGGTGGCGGGGCATTCATCGTGGCGCACGAGAACCTGGGAGTCGGGCCCGGTGTAGTTGCAGCCGCCGCCCTTCTCGCCGACTACGTGTTGACGGTGGCGGTTTCGGTGGCGGCGGGCGTTGCAGCGATCACGTCGGCGTACCCGCCCCTCCTCGAGTGGAGGGTTGAGTTGGCACTGCTGTGTGTGGTGTTGCTCACCCTGGCCAATCTTCGGGGGACCAAAGAGTCGTCCAGGCTGTTTGCACTACCCGCCTACGCCTTCGTGATGACGGTCTTCACCATGCTGATCGCCGGCTTTCTTGAATGCGCAGACGGAGAGTGCCCGCAGGCGGTCTCGGCCGGATTCGACCTCCAGCCAGAACTCGGCGGCATCACCCTGTTCCTGGTGCTGCGGGCGTTTGCCTCCGGATCGACCGCTCTAACCGGAGTCGAAGCAATCGCCAACGGCGTCCAGGCCTTCCGGGAACCGAAGAGCCGCAACGCCGCCGCCACCCTCGGCGCCATGGGTCTCATATCGATCTCGATGTTTCTCGGGATCTCCACTCTCGCCCGGCTCTTCGATGTGCGGATCTCAGAGCAGCTCGTCGACCAATACGGAACCGTCATATCTCAAATCGGTCGGGCGGCCTTCAACGGCGGACTCGGGTTCTGGATCCTCCAGGTAGTCACCGCCGGAATTCTGATCCTGGCCGCCAACACCGCCTATCAGGACTTCCCGCGCCTGTCGGCCATCCTGTCCAGGTACCGCTTCATGCCTCGCCAACTCCGAAACCGAGGAGACCGACTGGTCTTCTCAAACGGAGTCATCGCCCTGGCCGTACTGGCCAGCCTGCTCCTGATGGTCTTCGACGCCCAGGTGTCAAGGCTCATACAACTGTACGTCGTAGGAGTCTTCACCAGCTTCACCCTCAGCCAAACCGGAATGGTCCGGCATTGGCTCACGACTCGAGAGCGAGGATGGCGTCGATCTGTCGTGATCAACGCCATCGGTGCGGTGACGACCGGGGTAGTGCTGATAATCGTCGCCGCCGTCAAGTTCGCACACGGCGCCTGGATCGTGCTCGTCGCGGTTTCGTTGCTGGTGGCATGGATGATGGCCATCCGACGCCACTATCTCAGGGTTGCATTCCATCTCGGCCATGTGCTGCCCAACGACCGACCCCGAGCCCACCGGGTGATCCTCCTCGCTGCTCATACCGACTCGGCCACTGAAAGGGCGCTGCGTTACACCGCCCTAATCGATCCCGACAGCGTCACTGTTGTCCACGCGGTCGAACCCGAGAGCGAGGACTTGGTCCACATTTGGAGCCGCCTGTACCCCCAACACCCCCTCGTCCTCCTCGAACCAGATCGCGACCCCATCGTCAGGCGGATCCGGAATTACATCCGAAAAGATCGGGACGCCCATCCCGACGCCCGAATCACAGTTGTGCTGGCAGAGCGGTTGCGGACCCGCAGCCTCCGAAGCGTCTTCTCACATCCCCACAGCCTCATCCTGAAGGCGCTGCTGTTGTTCGAACCCGGCGTGGCCGTGACCGACCTCACAGTTGTCAAACGCCGCCGCGGGGCGATTTCGGAGCAGGCGCCTATCTCGCGTCATGTCGTGGTGATGACAGTGAGCGAAGTTACCCGGCCCACCATCGAGGCACTCGACTACGCCAAACGGCTAAATCCGAATCAGCTCTACTGCGTCCACATCGACGTGGACAACCAGCAGCGGGAGCGAGTCCAAGCCGCCTGGAACCAAAAGGGCTTGGAACCGGCGCTGGAGGTGATCGAGAGTCCGTTCCGGGGGATCACCAGACCGCTCATCAGATACGTCCGGCGTCGTCGACGAAACGAACCGCCGGGGACGCTAGTCAACGTTTTGCTTCCAGAATTTATCGTCCCCGGCCGTTTCGCCCAGCTTCTACACAACCAGTCAGGCCTGGCGATCAAGGGCGCCTTTGCTGCAGAACCAGACGTGGCTGTGACAAGCGTGCCTTTCCACCTGGCCGTGGCCGATCAAGTCGACCAAGCCTCAGTTGAAAGTCGCTCAGCCGACTCTCCCAAGCCAACCAACCAACATCACGATCACAGCGACGACTCCACCTAGCAGCACCAAAGCCCAGCCATAGA
>CAZPIZ010000119.1:0-5839 GCA_964586615.1 uncultured Acidimicrobiaceae bacterium
CCGGGCTTCGTCCGGTTCCCGATCGATTGCTCGACGGTGGCCTCCGGATCAGATCGGCATATCTGCACGAGGGGGCGGCCCGGATGCTGGTCCACAACTTCAAATACCAGGGCATCGAACCTGCCGGCCGGCTGCTGGCCGAGGCGATGGCCGAACTCATCCCTCCCGCGGCGACGCTGGTACCGGTTCCGAGGGTTGTCTGGCGGGAACTACGGTATGGAATCGATCCGGCCGTAGTTCTGGCTTCGAGACTGGCTGATCTGACCGGCGGCCGCAGGTGTGATTTGCTGGTTCCGCCCTGGCTCGGAGCCAGCCAGGCTCATGAGTCAAGGGACCACAGAAGGCCGCCGATATTCAGATCGGTGAGTTCTCCTGACGGCCCTGTGATCCTGGTGGACGATGTTGTAACGACAGGCGGAACTGTCCTCAACGCTTGGCGGGCTCTGGGCTCCGGACCCGCGCTCGTGGTCTCCGCGACCGCGGTAGGTGGGCGCTGAGGCGGTCCGTGGGTCGTTTCACGCCACCAAATTTGGGCCTAGATACCACCATAGGGCAGTGACTAGTCTCTTCGTGGGGGACATCAATGGCCGTGCCCATTGGCCGATGACGCGCCAGTGGAAGTGGGCTGAGATATTGGCCTGGATACGTGAGGACGGAGGGATAAATGGAAGTACGGGTCCATACACGAAACACGACCCTCGATGAGGCGATTCGTGACCTAGCGATCGACAAACTAGGCCATGCTGCCAGGGTTTTTGAGCACCGGGTGGGCGACATCGACGTCGAGGTGACCGAAGAGCACAACCCCCGGCTATCCGCCGAAAGGTTTCGCCTCGAGGTGACATCGTCTGCTGCGGGCCATTTGATCCGGGTGGTTGCGGTGGCCAGCACCCCTGAGGCGGCGGTGGACGTCGCCGTCGACCGTTTTAACCAGCAATTACGGCGTTTAAAGGAGCGTTTGATCGGCCGAAACCGCCGTCCGCACCCCCGGGAAGCCGAGAACCAAGAGTCCTTAGATGCCTCCAACGAGATAGTTCGTATCAAGCAATTCGTCATGAAGCCGATGACCGTTGAAGAAGCTTCGCTCCAGATGGAAATGCTCGGCCATGATTTCTACCTTTTTCCCAATGCGGCCAATGGCCGCCAATGTGTCCTCTACCGCCGGCGCGACGGTCGTCTCGGTCTGATTGAACCGGTGTGAAGAACCCAACGGTCTTGGTTGTAGACGATGCCCCCCTGTTCCAGGCTGGCTTGTCGGCCGCGTTGAAGGATCAGGGCTTCGAGGTGGTGGCAACGGCCTCCGATGCCATGGCCGCAATCTCCGAGACCCGCCGTCACAAGCCCAGGCTCGTGGTGCTCGATGTCCTGATGCCCGGAATCTCGGGTCTCGAGGTGGTGAGCAAGATCATCGACGTCTCACCGGAGACCAAAGTGGTGCTGCTCACTTCCAGCGAGTCGGAAGAAGATCTGCTCACCGCCATCAAGGCGGGTGCGGTGGGGTACATCGTCAAAGACACCTCCTTCCCGAAACTCGTGTCGGCCATGCGCGACGTGGTCGATGGAGGCGCCGTCGTTTCGCCGGCCATGGGGGCGAAGCTTTTCGACATCGTGGCCCACTTGCTCAAGAATCGAGACCTCAGTGCCACCCGCCGACCGTCGTTGACCGGGCGGGAGGTGGAGATCCTCGGGTGGATCGCCGAGGGCCGAACCTCACGGGAAATAGGGCAGCAGCTCTTCATATCCGAGAACACGGTCAAGAACCACGTCCGCAACATCCTCGACAAACTGGGCATGCGGTCCCGCCACGAGGCGGTCAGATACGCCGAGCAGGCCGGCCTCGTGAAGAGGCGTTAGTCGCGGAGCGCTTGGCGCCGTTGTACGTCCTACGTGGAACCCCTGTCCCCCCTCCCAAGAGGGGGACCGCTCGCCGCTTTGGGCGAGCGAGGGGGTGTGAGAACTCCACCGCTCGTCCTCCCCTTCTAGACGCCGTCCCCGGGTCGCGGGCTTGACGTACCACGCACCGCGCAGAACGAACCCCTCATTTAGATCCCGGTGAACCGATACCATTAGTCCTGTCCCATGTCCATCTTCTCCAAGATCCTCAAAGCTGGCGAAGGCCGCACCCTCAAGGAGTTCGATCAGATCGTTGCCCAGGTCAACGCTGCCGAAGCCGGGGTTGTCGGCCTCTCGGACGCCGAGTTGGCGGCTCGTACCGTTGAGTTCCGCCAGCGACTCGACAACGGCGAGCCCCTCGACGATCTGACGGTCGAGGCATTTGCGACGGTCCGCGAGTCGGCGAAGAGGGTGCTTGGCCAGCGACACTTCGATGTCCAGGTGATCGGGGCTTTGACCCTGCACCGCGGCATGGTTGCGGAGATGAAAACCGGTGAAGGCAAGACCCTGGTCTCGACCATGCCGGCATACCTCAACGCTCTAGCCGGGAAGGGCGTCCACATCGTCACGGTGAACGATTACCTGGCCTCCCGCGACGCCGAATGGATGGGAACCGTGCACCGAAGCCTCGGTCTCAGTGTTGGTCTGATTCAATCCAGCATGAGCCCGGCCGAGCGCCAACCTGCCTACGCCGCCGACATCACGTACGGCACCAACAACGAGTTTGGCTTCGACTACCTCAGGGACAACATGGCCATGCGTGCCGCCGATCGTGTCCAACGTGGACATCCCTTCGCCATCGTCGACGAGGTCGACTCCATCCTCATCGACGAGGCCAGAACGCCCCTCATTATCAGTGGCCGCCTTAGTGATTCGGCCCGCTGGTACCGGGACTTCGCCCGGATCGTCGATCGCTTGCGCCGGGACGAGCATTACGAGGTGGACGAGGCCAAACGCCAGGTGATGACCACCGAAGAGGGTGTGAGTCGGGTCGAGGAGATCCTCGGTATCGAGAATATGTATGACCATGCCGCGGTGGACTTCGTACATCATCTCGAGTCGGCCCTGAGGGCGAAAGAGCTCTACCACAAGGACGTCGAATACCTGATAGATGCCGCAGAGGTGAAGATCGTCGACGAGTTCACGGGCAGAGTTCTCGAGGGGCGGCGCTATTCAGAGGGCATTCACCAGGCCATCGAGGCCAAGGAAGGCGTGAAGATCAAAGAGGAGAACCAGACCCTCGCCACGATCACCCTCCAGAACTACTTCCGCCTTTACGAGAAGCTCTCGGGAATGACCGGCACGGCGCAGACCGAGGCGGCCGAGCTCGCCCAGATCTATGGGGTCGAGGTTCTCGTGATCCCGACCAACCAGCCTGTCAACCGCCAGGATCAGCCGGACCTCATCTACAAGACCGAAGATGCCAAGTTCGACGCGGTGGTGGAAGATGTCGTCCAGCGACATGAGGCCGGTCAGCCAATCCTCCTGGGAACGGTCTCAATCGAGAAGTCCGAACGGCTCGCTCGCCTTCTTACCAAGCGCGGCGTTCGCCATGAGGTTCTCAATGCCAAGCTCCACGCCAGGGAGGCCGAGATCATCGCCCAGGCCGGCCGCCCGGGGGCAGTCACCGTGGCAACCAACATGGCGGGTCGAGGTGTCGACATCATGCTTGGCGGCAACCCCGAGGGTATGGCCAAGGTCGAGTTGAAACGCCAGGGCCTTTCGGTCGATGCACCCGACCATCAGGCGAAGCTGGATGAGCTGACCCGTAAATACGAGGCGGAAATCGTCCCCGCCAAGGAAAAGGTCAAGGCTGCGGGAGGGCTCTATGTGGTCGGCACCGAGCGACATGAGTCACGTCGAATCGACAACCAGCTCCGGGGACGTTCCGGACGTCAGGGAGACGAGGGAGAATCCAGGTTCTACCTGTCCCTGGGTGACGACCTCATGAGACGATTCTCGGGTGATCGGGTTTCAGGATTGATGGACCGCATGCACATCCCCGATGACGTGCCGATCGAGGCCGGGATGGTCACCAAGGCCATCGAGCGGGCCCAACGGACGGTCGAAGCACAGAACTTTGAGATTCGCAAGAACGTCCTCAAATACGACGAGGTGATGAACCGTCAGCGAGAAGTAATCTACGTGTGGCGCCAGGACTTGCTTGACGCCAGCGGTGACGATCTCATCGGCGAATGGATCGAGATAGTCATAGAGGACACCGCTAAGGCGGTCCTTACCGACGAGGTGTCGCCCGCCGAATGGGACTGGGAGTTGCTCAACAAAGAACTCGGCCAGTTCTACAACGCCACCCTCAACCGCGATGACTTCGATCGTCTCAACGTCGAGGAGATCGTCGAGGTTGCGGTGGAACAGGCGCGAGCGGCGTATGCCGAGCGTGAGCGGGAGCTCACCCCGGAAGTGCTCAGACAGGTCGAGCGGCAGGTCGTGCTATCCGTGATCGACAACAAGTGGCGAGAGCACCTTTCCGAGATGGATTATCTGCGTTCGGGCATCGGTCTGCGGGCGATGGGCCAGCGCGACCCATTGGTCGAGTACCAGCGCGAGGGCTACCTGCTCTTCAGTGAGCTGGTCGATTCGGTGAAGCGAGATTCGATCAAGTACCTCTTCCACGTGCAGCTGGCCGACACCACGGCTCCAGCGCGTCGAGCTGAGGTCCCGGGCCTCACGGGCCCCGCACAACAGTCCAGTTCCAAGAGCGACGTGGGACGCAACGATCCCTGCCCCTGTGGAAGCGGAAAGAAATACAAGCGCTGTCACGGCGCTTAATCCGACGCCAGGCGCCAGGTACGCTTTTCTCCCTATGACCACTCAGTCGACCGATCCGCGTTCTGCCATCTCCGACATGCGATCGCGTCTGTCCGAGGCCCGGAGGTTCCTTTGACCTCGAGGGCAAAACCGTCGAACTCGTTGAGCTGAAAGAGCAAGCATCGGCTCCCGACCTGTGGAGCGACCCCAATCGGGGCCGGGCGGTCACCCAGCGACTCGCTCAGGTCGAGAACACCCTCTCTCGGGTAGGTCGCCTCACGACCAGTCTCGACGATGCCGAGGTTCTGCTGGATCTAGCCGATGAGGCTGACGATATGGCCACGCGGGCGGAGGTGGAGTCGGAACTGGCCAGGATCGAGAACGACCTTGCCGGACTGGAGCGGGAATCGCTGTTCTTTGACGAGTACGACGAGCACCCGGCGATCCTGGGGGTGCATGCCGGGGCCGGCGGTGTCGACGCCCAGGACTGGGCCGAGATACTCGCCCGCATGTATCAGCGCTACCTATCCGATGCGGGCTTCAACGTCACCATCGAGGAGATCGCCGAAGGTGAGGAAGCCGGGGTCAAGTCGGTCACGATGACCGTGCGCGGCGATCACGCCTACGGCATCCTGGAGGGAGAGCGCGGGGTCCACCGGCTTGTTCGGATCAGCCCCTTCGATTCGAATGCAAGGCGCCAGACGTCCTTTGCGGGGGTGGACGTAGTGCCCGAGTTGACGGAGGCGGAGGGCCTCGAGATCGATCAAGACGACCTGCGTATCGACACCTACCGCTCACAGGGAGCCGGTGGTCAGCATGTCAACAAGACCGATTCGGCGGTGCGGATCACACACCTTCCAAGCGGCATAGTCGTAGCCGTCCAAAACGAACGGAGCCAGTTGCAGAACAAGGCTCGGGCAATGGCGATTTTGAAGGCTCGACTTCACGAACGGGCGCGTCTGCAGCGCTTGGCCGATATCGACGAGATCCGGGGTGAACAGGGTGAGGCGGCCTGGGGCCGGCAGATCCGTAGTTATGTCATGCAGCCCTATCAGATGGTGAAGGATCTCCGTACCGATGTCGAGATCGGGAACATCCAAGGTGTGCTTGACGGTGACCTCGACCCCTTCATCGACGGTTACCTCCGTTGGCGACGGGCAAGGTACGAGACCAAGTA
>CAZPIZ010000120.1:0-5804 GCA_964586615.1 uncultured Acidimicrobiaceae bacterium
ACCGGCGAGCCCACCGGTTCGACACCCACCACCGCCAATGAGCGAACGGTGATTGTCCCCCCCAGCGTGGATTCTCTGCCCGATGACTTCGGCGACGACTTCGAGGCCGCCATCAACCAAACGGTGATCGAGTTCAAGGAGGGCGACATCGTCGAAGGCACCGTGGTCTCCGTCGATGCCGACGGCGCCATGCTCGATGTCGGGTACAAGTCCGAGGGTTTGATCCCAACCGAAGAACTCTCGATTCGGGCAAATGTCGACCCCACCACCGTTGTCTCGGTGGGCGAGAAGATCGAGGCCCTCGTCCTCAACAAGGAAGACGACGAAGGCCGGTTGATTCTCTCCAAGAAGCGCGCCCAGTACGAGCGCGCCTGGGGCCGGGTCCAGAAGATCACCGAACAGGGCGGCACCGTCAAGGGAACCGTCATCGAGGTGGTGAAGGGCGGTCTGATCGTCGATATCGGTCTCCGTGGCTTCCTCCCCGCCTCTCTGGTCGACCTCCGCCGGGTCAGGGATCTCGATCCCTTTATCGGCCAGGAGATCGAGGCCAAGGTCATCGAGCTCGACCGCAATCGCAACAATGTGGTTCTGTCCCGCCGGGCCTATCTAGAAGAGGAACAGGCCGAGCAGCGTGCCGCTTTCCTCGACGATCTCAAGGAAGGCGAGATTCGCCCCGGTGTGGTCTCTTCGGTCGTCAATTTCGGCGCCTTCGTAGACCTCGGGGGCATGGACGGCTTGGTCCACGTCTCTGAAATGTCCTGGCAGCACATCTCCCACCCATCGGAAATGGTCAAGGTGGGCGACAAAGTCCAGGTGAAAGTTCTCGAGGTCGACCGCGACCGTGAGCGCATCTCGTTGTCGGTCCGCCAGACCCTGGAAGACCCATGGGAGGTGTTCTCACGCTCTGCCAACGTCGGTGATGTCGTCGACGGAATCGTTACCAAAACCGTTCCGTTCGGTGCGTTCATCTCGGTGTCTGAAGGAGTGGAGGGTCTGGTCCACGTTTCCGAGATCGCAATCCACCGGGTCGAGTCGCCCGAGCTAGAGCTTTCCATCGGCCAGCAGGTCAAAGTCAAGATCACCGAGAAAGAGGAAGAGCGGCGACGCATCAGCCTGTCGATCAAGCAGGCACTGCCGGAATGGGAGGAGCGCAGCACCACCCAGCCGGTTCAGCAGGCGGGCCCGGCCAAGCGACCTGCCCGCCGCGAATTCGAACGGGAGTTCGGTCCGGCTGCAGCCGAGCCGGAGCCAATCACGGTCGATGCCTCTCTCGAAGCCATTCTTCAGGAGCTCAAGGAGCGGGGGATCGGTCGTCGCTAGGTAGAGCCTTGACCGGACTAGTCACATGTGGGAGCCTTCACACGGGCTCGGGCGCAACGTGGACTTAAGGGTGACGATTTCCGGGTCGAAGAACTAGTAACAACTGGCTACTGGCTGCGGCCCGCTTTTTAGGAGCGATTCCAAAATGGGGGCTTCCAGCTTTGTCAATAAGGAGCTTGGATGGGTAGGAGAGCGTTGGTTTTGTTGGTGGCCCTGCTGCTTGCAGGCGTTGCTGCCTTTGCTGTGTTTCAATTCCTCGACGGGATTAGGAGCGATGTGGAGGCCAACCGTGAGAAGGTAGGGGTATTTAGAGCCACCCAATTCATTCCCGAGGGTTCCGATGGGTCTCTGGCCATTCAATCCTCTTGGTTCGCTGCGGGCGAAGAGAACGTTGAAGATCTCCCCGACGCAGCCATTACCACTGAGCAGGAGCTCCAGGCCATCGTGAGCGGTCGTCTGGCGGTGGGACCAATCGAGCGCAACCAGATCATCACGCAGAGCCAATGGGCTCAGCTGACCGTCGATCTCAAGCCGCTGTCCGAATTGATCCCCTCCGGCAAGCAGGCCATGACGATCTCGACCGATGCGGTTCGCGGCGTCAATGGCTTTGTCCGGCCCGGTGACCTGATCAACCTGATCATCACGTTGGACATCCCGTTCAACGTAATCCCGGTCGATTCACCGATCTTCGGAGTTCCGACCGACACGACCACCCCTGACGGTGCGCCCAGCGAAGAGGCGGCGACCAGTGTCACCTATACCCGGTTTGTCCTTCAGGGCTTGCCGGTGCTGGCGGTGGCCCAGGACGTCCGTTCGGAAGAAGGCGAAGGAAACCCGGTCGTGGTGCCGCAGGTGGATGCCACCGGGGCCCCGGTCCAGGAAGAGACAGAGCAGGTCGCAGAGACCGTCTTCACCCTCGAGGTGACTCCTGAGCAGGCCGAGCGCATCGCCCACTCCTTCGAGACTGGATCGGTCTGGATGACGCTGGTGCCTGCCGACTTTGTCGAGGTTGACACCGACGGTGTCACAATTGAGTCGCTGTTCACCGGTGACCTCGTCCAAGACATCTTCGGAAGCTGATCCAACGAACAAACTGCATAGGAATAGATAGTGTCCATAACCGAGAACAACCTGCTGGTAGTTGACGAAGACGCCAGCTTCATCGACGAAGCCAAGCGGCTTTTCGATGGCCGGTTGCCCACAGTCAGATCAATCACCGAAGCCGTTGCAACCACCGAGGGTGGTGAACTACGGATGGTGCTGATCGGACCCTCCATTGCCAATGAGGAGGGCATCGACTCGGTGCGGACGTTGAGGAACGAGGATCCATCCCTCATCCTTATCGCAGTAGCTGAACAGGTGACCTCGGGGTTGCTCAGGGCCGCAATGCGGGCCGGCATCTCCGAGGTCATCGAAGCCCCCCTCACCGAAGAGAAAATCGAAGAGGCGATCAAGCAGTTCGCCAACGACGTTCTCAAGCGCAAGGTGGCGGCCGTCGTTCCGATCCCGAGTCACAAAGATGAAGGTCAGATCATCGTTGTGATGAGCGCCAAGGGCGGATCTGGCAAGACCGTCGTGGCAACCAACCTGGCACTTCTGCTTACCCGTTTCGAGGACAAGAAGGTTGCGCTGGTCGATGCTGACCTCCAGTTCGGTGATGTCTGCCTAGTGCTCCAGCTCGAGCCGCGTTTCACCCTGGTGAACGCAGCTCATGAGATGCATCACCTCGACACCCAGCTGCTCGACTCTCTGCTGACCGACCATCCGAGCGGGCTCAAGGTCATGGCCGCTCCGCTGGAGCCGGCCTTTGCCGACGACATCTCCACCGAAAGCCTTATCAACGTCGTAACCCTCCTACGGGACACATACGACTACGTCGTCGTCGACACCGCCTCGATGCTCGACGAACTGCTCCTCTCGCTTCTCGAAAAGGCAGACGTGATCCTCCAGGTGGTCGATATGGACCTGCCTTCGGTCAAGAACGCCAAGCTGGCGCTCGAGACCCTTCGTCTTCTGAAGTTCCCGATGAGCAAGGTAAAGCTGGTCCTGAACCGATCGAACGCCAAAGCCCGCCTCGACGACAAGGAGATCGAGGGGGCACTCAAGATGAGCATTTCAGCCGCCATTCCATCTGACGGGGCGGTTGCCGCCTCTATGAACGAAGGTAGGCCGGTGGTGGAGTCGGCGCCCAAGTCGCGAGTGGCCAAGGGTTTCGAATCCGTCGCCGAGATCATCGCTGGCCCGGTGCCGGAACCTTCTCAAGGCAAGGGTTTCTTACGCCGAAAGTGATTTCACTCCCAATGGGCTCGAAAGGGGTAGCACCAAAATGTCATCGCTCGCAGATCGGGTAGCAGCCGCTCGTCGTAACGAGCTGTCATCCGTATCCAGTACACGCAACGACGCTCTTACCGACCTGCGAGGCCGCCTTCACTTCAAGGTAGTGGAGGAATTGGGTCCTACTCTCTATGACAGGCAGATGTCCGACGCCGAGTTGCGTCTCCGGGTCATGGAGATGCTTGAGTGGGCCATCGACCAGGAGCAGGCCGTTCCGCTCACCATGAGCGATCGCCGTCAGCTTCTCAACGAGATCGCTTCCGACGTCCTCGGATACGGCCCCATCGACCCCCTCTTGAACGATCCCGAGGTCACCGAGGTCATGGTGAACGGGCCCTACGACGTCTACGTCGAGCAGAAAGGAAAGATCGTCAAGACCGACGTTCGCTTTGTTGACGACGTCCACCTTCGTCGGATCATCGACAAGATCGTTGGTCAGGTCGGCCGCCGCGTCGACGAGTCGACGCCAATGGTTGACGCCCGACTTCCTGATGGGTCCCGCGTGAACGCGGTGGTTCACCCCCTGGCGATCGGCGGACCCTTCCTGACGATTCGAAAGTTCTCGGTCGACCCCTATACCGAGGCCGACCTGGTCAAGTTCGGAACCTTCACCCAACGCACCGCTGACTTCCTTCGGGCCTGCGTCCGGGGTCGTCTCAACATCATCATCTCGGGTGGTACCGGGTCGGGTAAGACCACGAGCCTCAACGTCCTCTCCAGCTATCTGCCCGATGACGAGCGGATCGTGACGGTTGAAGACGCCGCCGAGCTCCAGCTCCACCAGGACCACGTTCTTTCGCTGGAAGCCCGCCCGGCCAACATCGAAGGCAAGGGTCAGGTCGGTATTCGTGAACTGGTGCGTAACTGCCTCCGTATGCGTCCCGACCGGATCGTGGTTGGTGAGTGTCGAGGTGGAGAAGCCCTCGACATGCTCCAAGCCATGAACACCGGACACGACGGGTCGTTGACGACAATCCACTCCAACACGCCACGTGACACCCTGTCCCGTATCGAGACCATGGTGCTGATGGCCGGGTTCGAGCTTCCGGTCCGAGCCATTCGCGAGCAGATCGCATCCGCGATCGACCTCGTCGTGCACGTTTCCCGTCTCAAGGACGGAACCCGCCGGGTGACCCACGTCACCGAGGTGGAGGGCATGGAGGGCGACATCATCACCCTTCAGGATCTCTTCCTCTTCGACTTTGGAGCCGGTATCGACGAAGCCTCCGGGAAGTTCCTGGGCCGCCTCAAGGCGACCGGGATCCGCCCGACCTTCTCCGAGCACCTCCAGGACATGGGTATCCGGCTGCCCGCCGATCTCTTCGAGCCAGAACCATTCGCGAAGCGGTCCGATCAATTCGCAATGAGATGAACCACCCAACTAATCATGGGCGGGGGGCCCGGTGCCCTTCCGCAGCGAAGCGGATCGTTCTCTTGGTGGCGGCTCTCGCCGTCCTGATTGTTCCCTCGCTGGCCTTGGCTCAGGCCAATTCGGCGATGGAGATCGTCGACATCAACACCGATCGCTACGACCTCAATGGCTCCACCACCTTGGTGGTCGAGTTCCGCAACCTCGACGGTGCTCTTGACCCGAGCCAGCTGACGGTGACGGCCAACGGCCAGCCGGTCCAACTGGCGGGTGTGGATCCTCTCGGTCAGACCCAGGAACCGGTCGGAATCGTCCTCGTCATCGACGTCTCAGGCTCGATGGAAGGTGCACCGATGGAGGCGGCCAAGGCGGCTGCCACCAATTTCGTGTCCCAGAAGCGCCCGGGTGACTTCATCGCTCTCGTGACCTTCAGTGACACGGTACAAACGGTGTCCGGCTTCACCACCACGGCCGAGGCTCTGACTGCCCGCATCGCCGAACTCGTGCCCGCTGGTGAGACCGCCTTCAACGATGGGGTCCTTCAGGGCATAAGCCTTTTCGAGCAGAGCACTGCTTCGGCGCTACGCCGCAACATCATCGTCCTCACCGACGGTGCCGACACCGCGAGTATCTCGACCACCGACGATGTCCTGGAGGCAATCAACAACCCCGATAACCCGGTCCGGGTGTTCGGGGTGGCCTTGGAGTCGTCCGAATTTCAACCCGCCGCCGTTCAGCAGATCGCCGAGGCCGGTGAGGGCTTATTCCTCTCGACCTCGGA
>CAZPIZ010000121.1:0-5801 GCA_964586615.1 uncultured Acidimicrobiaceae bacterium
CAAGCCACGAGCATCACAATTGCGGTGCTCGGTCCGCTTCTAGCAGTTCTCGCCTATAGGACGATCTCGCGCCGCCGCCAGACAGAGCGTGATCTCGAAGAAGCGCTCGCCTCCGAGCGCCGGTTGGTGGTGGCGAAGGATCAAATCATCACCAACTTGTCTCATGAACTTCGCACACCGCTCACCAGCATTTATGGCTTTGCATCGCTGCTGGTCGAGGGCTTGTCGCAGCGTCCGGGCGATGAGGGCTCGGAAACGAATCGCTCGAACGCGCAGATAATCCTCTCCGAATCGGCCGATCTCTCTCGGATGGTCGACGATCTCCTGACGTCAGTCCGAGCCGAGGAGCTTGGTGTCATCACCAAGTCAGAGACGCTGTCGGCCCGCTCCGAAGCGGCGAGAGTGCTTCAACCGTTCGTGCAAGAGGGTGCCGAATTGAGCCAATCCATCGAAGAGGCACAGATCTGGGTCGATGGTCTTCAATTTCGACAGATTGTTCGCAATCTGGTTGCCAACGCCCGCAAACACGGTGGGCCGCGCATTGCGGTGATCGGTCGAGTTTCCGGAGATAGTTATGAACTCGCCGTGGTGGACGACGGTCCCGGTGTGCCCGAATCGGTCAGAGCGCGAATGTTCGAGCGTTTCGTTCATCGGGGATCCGAACCTCTTCTGGCGGGGAGCCTGGGACTCGGCCTTTCAATTGCCCGAGCCCTGGCCGAATTGATGGGTGGCACACTGCGATACGAGCGAAGCGACGGTCTCACGCGATTCGTCCTGACGGTGCCATTGTCGACCGAACTCCATCAACCCCTACCAATGATGATCGGGGCGGGAGAACACTAAGGCAATCCTGGGTCGGAGGCTTTCAGCGCAGCAGCGCCTTTTCACCGGGGGCTGACCGCTGACGAGGTACATTCGCCCTTCAGGAGTCTGATTGCAGGGCGAAGTTCCAACCGAGGAGATCTGGAAGGAGCTGATCATCGGATCTGAGCCGGTGCTGGCCAAGCAGTGCTATCTCCCGCTGGGTGGTCCGCTGGCTCGGGTGCTGCGGGATACGTGGGCTTGGCGCCTCAGCTCTGGCCACTAGCCAGCCAGCAATTGCAAAGTGGATTACCTGGAAGCCGCTTGTTGCGACGCCGAGTCCTATGTCAAAGCAACTAAAGGTGCTGGCGCCAGGCAGGTCTGATGGAGTCGGAAATCGATGCGAAGCGCCGGATCTAGCAAGTCTCAAGTCTCAAGGGTTTGCCTTGCGACTTGGGGCTTGGGACTACGGGCTTCGTGTTATCGACGCCAGTGCGGTCTCGACCTCTTCGGGTTTGATCGGGGGATAGAACACCATCGTGTACAGATCGCATCGCTCTTGACCGTCGTCGTCGAACCACCCGGCGACCCAGAGGCCATCCTCAAACGGCCCGACCGCGGCCCGCTGACCGGCAACCTCTATTTCTTGCTTTTCCCCCGGCCAGTCCCGGGGCGGTAACGCACCCCTGATCAAGGCAACCGTCAGATTCCCGCCCTCATCGACCCAGAACACCGAGCGGGTGCCGCCGAGTGACGTGAACTCGTCCTCTTCGATCGCGGCCGGGTCGGCGTTCTGACCCGCCACCCGGGCCGGCAATCCGGGCACCCGATACGGGATCTGTGGGCACTCGACCAGCGGTTCCAAAGTAGTGGTCGTCTCAGCAGGATCGGTTGTTGTCGAGGCAAGGCTGGTGGTCGACTCCGGGCTAGTCGAGCAACCTCCGATAAGCAGCAGCAGGGCCACGACCCGCAAGAATCGCATCCGACCACGATAAGAACTTCGGACCTCAAACCTCGACCTTCGAACCCGGTAGGGTCCCGCCATGGACCCCAAATCAACAGCCCGAGCGACCATCGAGAGCCATGCCGAGGAGCTGGCTCAGATCAGCCGCTGGATGTACGACAATCCTGAGGTCGCCTTCCAGGAGCACAAGAGCTCGGCCAAGCTGGCCGACTTCCTGACACGTCAGGGTTTCGAGGTCGAGTATCCCGCCTACGGCCTCGACACTGCCTTTGCGGCCAGGACCGGATCAGAGGGGCCCGAGGTCGTGATCTGCGCCGAGTACGACGCTCTCCCCGGGGTGGGACAGGCCTGCGGTCACAACATCATCGCCACCTCGGCCCTGGGAGCTGGCGTCGCATTGAAGGACCTCGCCGAGCAGCTCGGGATACGGGTCACGGTGCTCGGAACCCCGGCCGAGGAGCTCTACGGGGGAAAGGTCGACCTGATCAACGCCGGGGCCTTCTCCAATGCGGCGATGGCGATGATGGTGCATCCATCGACCCACGACGTGGTCGACCCCAACGTGATCTCGGTAGCTCACCTCGACGTCTCGTTTCACGGCAAAACCGCGCACGCTTCGGCCTATCCCTTTTACGGCATCAACGCCCTCGATGCCTTTGTCCAGGCCTACGTAAATATCGCCACCTTGCGTCAGCAGCTCGAGCCGACCGACAAGGTGCACGGGATCATCACCCATGGAGGTGATGCCGCCAACATCATCCCTGGATTCACCAAGTCCACCTGGTACGTACGGGCTCCCAAACAGGATCGGCTCGACGTGCTGCTTGCACGGATCACCGCCTGTTTCGACGCGGCCGCCACCGCCACCGGATGCACCATGGCAATCGAGCGAGTCGGCAACCTATACGAGGACATGCTCCACAACCCAGTCCTGGTCGATCTCTACGAAGCCAACTCGGCCGCCCTCGGACGACCGATGCTGCGCGGCCATGACCTCCCTCCCAACGTGGCCGGGTCGACCGACATGGGCAATGTCTCCAAGGTGGTGCCGTCGATTCATCCGATGATCAGCATCGACAGCCTGCCCGCCAGCAACCACCAGCCCGAGTTCGCCACCCACACCATCACCCCCTCCGGAGAAAAGGCGATCGTCGACGGCGCTGTGAGCATGGCCTGGACCGTGATCGACGTGGCCGTGGGAGATCGGTGGGCAGAGCTAGCGGGAACCCGCTAGGTCGAGACGTGCGCGCTCGGTCTAGACGGTGCACCCACCGATGGGGTTCTCGCACCCCCCTCGCCCTCCTTCGTCGGGCGGTCCCCCCTCTTGGTTCTTTACCCCGTCATGCTGTCGGACGGGTTCGTCGGGGCAAAGAACCAAGACCTCAAGAGGGTGGACAATTTTCCCTACTCACCGACCGCGTAGAACTTGCCGTCCCGCACTCCCACATATATCCGACCGTTCCAGACGGCGGGGGTCGACTCGATGCACGACTCGGACAGTTGCAACGTCCATTCGAGAACGGGTTGGCGAGGATCGGTGATGGAGTAAGACTTGAGCTCGCCGGTGCAGCTTGCCACTAGGAGCTCGTTGCCTAGGACCACCGGTGACGACCACGAGTGCCACCCGATCTCATCCCGGAAGACAACGTCACCGGTCTCTTGATCGACCACCAGGAGCTCACCCGGATTGGTCGTGGCATAGAGGACCCCATCGCCCAGGGCCGGTGTTGCCCAGAAGCCGCCGAAATCGTTGCCACCCGGCACCGGAAGCCCCCACACGAAGGGATCCTCGGCCGAAGGGTCGAGTTTGATCAGCTGACCGAGGTCACGCGACCGCTGGTTCTTGCGCTCCTCTTCGACTGCGACGTAGATGTTGCCGTCATGGTCGGAGATGAGCGTGGCATCGGTGTCGTCCCCAACCCAGTAGTCGAACACCAGGGGCGCCTCACCCGACTCCACATTGGAGACGTCGAAACCTGCCACCCGGCCGCCCGAGTTGGCGAAATAGGCGGTCTGGCCGTGCACCATCACGGAACTTTCGATCGAGACATTGCGCCCGACCTGGCCCAGGAGTTCCTGGGTCCAACCGGGGGTTTGGAAGACGATCTCAGGATCGACCCCGACCAGCCCATCGCTACCGATGGATCTATTGAGCTTCACGGCGAAGAACCACGAGTTCTCGCCTCCTTCATACATCACGTCGTCGACGATCACCGGGTTGCCGTCCCAGTCGTCGTTCCAGATACCGTCGACAGCGTTGGCTTCGAGGCCCCAGAGCTCGACTGGTTCTGGCCGATCGAGCGCAACTATCCGCAGCCGGTTGTCCCGGGAACCGAAATAGAGCAGGGGGTAGCCGTCCGGGTCGAGGGTGACCGACCCCTTGATGATGTCGCCCACCGGAAACGAGGGTCGCAGCTCTTCGCCGGTTTCGGCGTCGAGAAAGTGGACGGCCTTGTCATAGGCGCCAAAGATGACCTCGGTGACTCCATCCGGTCGCTCCCACACCACGGGCTGTCCGGTCCAACCCGATCCGCACCACACACTGGATACCCCGGCAACGGCGGACGAGCCACACATGGTTCCGTCGGCGGGATAGGACCACAACACCCTGGGGTCTTCGGGCAGCGGCCCGGTGCCGTAGAACGTTCGGGTCGGGTTTCCGCGGAACATGGTGAGCCCCACGGTCGATCCCCACGGCCTTCCCACGGTGAAGCCAGGGACGGTACCGAACTCGCGCTGCGGCAGGGTGGTGGTGGTGGTGGAAGCCGTTGAAGTCGAAATCTGTGAAGTTGTAGTGACGGCCGCAGTTGTGGTCGTGGACTCCACGGCTCTCCGCGCCAATTCGTCAGACTCCTTCGTCACCGCATAGGCAACCGCTCCAAGCATCGATCCCAGCAGAACCACGATTACGAGGAACGCCCGAACCCGGGAGGGCACGGCTCTCGGTTCGGGTGGCGAATCGGGTGTCACGGTGCCCCACAAGGGGGATCGCCCTTCAGCACCGGGTGTCCGGGGCTCTCAATCTGGGCCGGAATCAGACAGCCACTGACGTCACCGTCCGGCGAGATCACAACCCTGGCCACCCCGGTGGTCGAGGCGGCGGGCGACATCTCGGGCCATACAAAATTACCGAGGCTCCAGGCCACCGGCCGATCCTGAAAGATCTCGAACGGTTGCAGCCGGTGCGGATGGTGCCCGAAGATCGCATCGGCGCCGGCCGCGATTATCGCCTCGGCCCGCTCGACATCCTCGCTCGTCGGGGTCGGGTCCAATTCGACACCCCAGTGGATTGTCACCACCACAAAATCGGCCATCGACGAGGCAGCTTCGACCGTCGTCACCATCGACTCGATCGTGTCCCCGTCGGCCATGCCCGCCCGATCGTCAGTTGCCACCCAACCGTCATGAGGCCTAATGCCACCGAAGCCTACGACCGCAACCCGCCATCCGTTTACATCGAAGGAGGCCGGGGCTGCCGCCGCAGCGGCATTCGGGCCGGCTCCTATCGGCTGGATCCCAACGGCCGACAGATTCACCAAGCCGTCAAGCATCGCCTCCTTGCCAAAGTCTTGTGAGTGGTTGTTGCCTAGGTTGGCGACCTCGATTCCGGCGGCCGCCATCTCGTTGAGACCTTCGGCGCACTGAAACGTGAAATCCTTGTCTTCGGCCACTCCGAGCGCGGACGGTGAACACTCGAGGTTGACAATGGTCAGGTCGTCATCGAGAAACAACCGGTCGAGACCGCTCCATGCCCAGTCATAACCCTGGCTAGCGAGGGCCGGAATGTAGGAAGGGTCGAGGTTGACGTCACCCGTCCCCTGGATGACAACCCAACCTTTCTGAGGCAGGGTCGTAGTGGTCGTAGGAGGGACGGTGGTAGTTGAGCCGGTGGCACGTGGTACGTCATAGGTGGTACGTGTAAGAGAAGCGACCTGCGGGCCGGCGTCAGAGGCAGCCTCCCTGTTGCCGCATGCAGAAGTAGCGCCCCCTAAGAGCGCACCCGCAACAACGATCAGGGTGAAGCGCGAAAACCGCA
>CAZPIZ010000122.1:0-2444 GCA_964586615.1 uncultured Acidimicrobiaceae bacterium
CGGACAGATGCTCCAATGGGTATCCGAGATCGAGACGGTGGTCCAGGGTGAGCACTCGCCGGCTCTCCCTTACCCGGACGTTCTGGCGGAGGTCCTGAGACGGATCGGTGCACGACTGGAGACCGCCGTCACGAATGAGGACGCTGCCAGGTTCGGGGGCAGCGTCGGGGATTGGCCCGCATTCGAGGATTCCGCCTCTGCCTTGGCCCGGCTCGGCCGGCATTTCAAACTGGTCATCGTCTCCAATGTCGACCGGGCGTCTTTCGCTGCCAGCAATCAGCGCCTCGGGGTGACGTTCGACAAGATCATCACAGCCGAGGACGTTGGCGCCTACAAGCCTCGACCCCCACACTTTGAAGCTCTGCTCGAGAGCCTTCCGGAAATGGGGGTGGACCGCGACGAGCTCCTCCACGTTGCCCAGAGCCTCTATCACGATCACGAGCCGGCCCGCCGCTACGGATTGCCATCGGTCTGGATCGACCGTCGCCATGACCGTGACCATCCCGGTGCCACTCCGCCTCCGGCCGACACCTCCTTCAGGCCCCGGTGGCGGTTCCCGACCCTGGAGGCGTTCGCCGATGCGGCCGAGCCAGGGCCATGAGCGAACAGTTGTGGGCTGCCTCACCCGAACGGGTGAGGGCCAGCAACATCGACAGATTCCGCCGCGCCACCGCTTTGAGCAATGGTCTCGATCTTCCTGACACGCGAGCCCTTCACCGGTGGTCCATCGACGATCCGGCCCGGTTCTGGTCGGCTGTCTGGGACGACGTTGAGATCATCGGGGACAAAGGAGGTACCTCCTTTGTTCCAGGTCGGCACATGTGGGAGGCGCGCTTCTTCCCCGAGGCACGCCTCAATCTTGCCGAGAACCTGCTCGACGGGAGAGGTGCCGGGGAAAACGAAACGGCCCTGATCTATCGACGCGAAGACGGGGTCGGCCGGTCACTCACCTGGGTCGAACTGCGGGAGAAGGTGGGGTCGTTCGCCTCGGCGTTGAGGGCCGCCGGTGTTGGCACCGGCGATCGAGTTGCGGCCTGGATGCCTCACGTTCCGGAAACCATCATCGCCTTCCTTGCCTCCGCATCGATCGGGGCCACCTTCACCTCCACTTCCGCCGACTTCGGCGTAAGCGGGGTGGTCGACCGTTTCGGGCAGGTCGAGCCGACCGTATTAGTGGTGGCGGACGGTTATCTGTACGGGGGTAGGTGGTTCTCACGAATCGAACAGCTCCCGGCCATCATGGCTGCTCTCCCCACTTTGAAGGCGGTGGTGGGGGTGTCGGAGTCCGATGCCCGCTTTCCGGATGGAGTCGTCCCGTTCGAGGAATTTGTCGCCGCCCACCACGGTGTCCAACCTGTCTTCGAAACGCTTCCGTTCGATCACCCCATCTACATCTTGTATTCGTCCGGAACCACCGGAATGCCGAAATGCATCGTTCATCGGGCCGGCGGGGTCCTTCTCAAACACCTCCAGGAACAGCGGCACCACTGCGATGTGAAGCCGGGTGACCGCCTCTTTTATTTCACGACTTGTGGATGGATGATGTGGAACTGGCTCGTTTCGGGTCTGGGGGTCGGGGCCACCATCGTCCTCTATGACGGGAGCCCGTTTCATCCCGGCCCCGAGAGGCTGTTCGATCTGGTTGACGAGGTCGGTATGACGATGCTTGGCGTGTCGGCGAAGTACATCGACTCGTTGTCCAGTGCCGGTCTGGAACCCGTCAGGACTCATGACCTCGGTTCCCTCCGGGTCATCGGCTCCACTGGCTCACCGCTCTCGGCAGAGAGCTTCCGGTATGTGTACGACGCCATCAAGACGGACGTCCATTTGGCGTCGATTTCCGGTGGTACCGACCTGTGCGGGTGCTTTGTCGGCGGTGACCCCACCCTCCCGGTCCGCGCCGGAGAGATCCAGGGTCCGGCATTGGGAATGGCTGTTGAGGTTTGGGATAACGAGGGGAGATCGATCAACGGCGAAGCCGGGGAGTTGGTCTGCCGTGCTCCCTTTCCGTCGATGCCCCTGAGGTTCTGGGGTCCGGACGGGGACGATATCTACCGGTCCGCTTATTACACCCAGAACCCGGGGGTCTGGACTCACGGCGACTACGCAATGACGACCCCTCATGGAGGTTTCGTCATCCTCGGGAGGTCGGACGCCACCCTCAACGCCGGAGGCGTGAGGATCGGCACCGCAGAGATCTACCGCATCGTGGACACTCTTCCCCAGGTGGTCGAATCGGTTGTGATCGGTCAGCGCCGAGGGACCGAAACGAGAGTGGTCCTGTTCATCGTCATGCGGCCTGGCGAAGAGCTCACACCTGATCTCGAGGCGAGCATTCGACAGAGGCTGCGGGACGAAGGGTCACCCCGCCATGTACCGGCGGTCATCCTGCCGGTAAACGACATTCCTCGAACCCGCAACGGCAAGATCACCGAGCTTGCTGT
>CAZPIZ010000122.1:2544-5788 GCA_964586615.1 uncultured Acidimicrobiaceae bacterium
CGGCCAACCTGGCTCTGCTGAGGCAGGTCCTGGCGCAGACGGGCTATCACAACCTGCTCACTTTGTCCGACTCCCGGCGGGCGACTGCCGTCATTCAAGAGTGGGACCCTGACCTGGTCTTGCTGGACCTGCACATGCCCCATTCCGACGGGATGGCGGTTCTCGACAACATCAGAACCGAGCTGAAACTGCCCGAACTGCCGATCGTGGTCATCACTGCCGATACCACCACTTCGGCCCGGATGGCGGCCCTGGAGGCCGGGGCCACCGACTTTCTACTGAAACCGATCGACACATTCGAAGTGACATTGAGGGTCCGAAATCTCCTTCGTCTGCGCAAGCTTCATCGGGAGCTGACCCAGCAGACGGGACTGCTGGAGCGGCGGGTGGCGGAGAGAACAACTGAACTGGCCGCGTCGCAACGGGAGATTCTCGAACGACTCGCCCTGGCCAGCGAATACCGCGACGACATGACCGGTCGCCATACCCAGCGGGTCGGAACCCTGTCGGTGAGGATCGCCAGCCAACTTGGACTGCCCGCCGAGCAGATCGAGATCATAAGGTTTGCGACCCCGCTACACGACATAGGAAAGATTGCGATCCCTGACCACATCCTTCTGAAGCCAGGACCACTGACCCCTTCCGAGTATGAGGAGGTCAAACTCCACGTCACAGTCGGGGCTTCGATCCTCGCGGGCAGCGCCAGCCCAATCCTTCAGATGGCCGAACAGGTGGCTCTTACTCATCATGAGCGGTGGGACGGCACCGGTTACCTGGGTCTGGCCAAATTGGAGATTCCGGAACCGGCACGAATCGTGGCAGTGGCCGACGTCTTTGACGCTCTGATCAGTGTCCGTCCCTACAAGGAGGCCTGGCCGGTCGACAAGGCCATCTCCGAGATCCTCGGCCTCTCCGGAAGCCACTTCGATCCTGACATGGTCGAGGCGTTCGGGGTCATCATTGGCGATGAGCCCATCACCGCAGCCACGGCGCCAGCACCGGCTCCGTAGCCGCCTGCATCGTCTACAGCCCGAAACGCGTAATCTCACTCGGCATGGAGTGGCTGACAGACCCCGAAATATGGATCGCACTGCTCACCTTGACCACGCTCGAGGTGGTGCTCGGCATCGACAATATCGTCTTCATTTCGATTCTCTCGTCGAAGCTGCCAGCCGGTCAACAAGCACGGGGTCGCCAGGTCGGCCTCGGGTTGGCGATGGTGACGCGGATCTTGCTGTTGCTGAGCATCTCCTGGGTGATCGGTCTCACCGATCCATGGTTCTCGGTCTTCGGCAAGGAGATCTCGGGGCGTGACCTGATTCTGATCGGTGGCGGTCTCTTCCTACTGGGGAAGGCGACTTTCGAGATTCACGAGAAGCTCGAGGGGGAGGAGGCTCACGGACCGACGAAGTCGGCCGCCAGTTTCTCCTCGGTCATCATCCAGATACTCCTGCTCGACATAGTCTTTAGCCTCGACTCGGTTATCACCGCGGTCGGGATGGCTGACGAAATCGGTGTGATGATCGCAGCCGTGATGATCGCCGTCGGCGTAATGCTCCTGTCGGCTCGCACCATCAGCGACTTCGTCAATCAACATCCAACCGTGAAGATGCTCGCCCTCAGTTTCTTGTTGCTCATCGGAATGTCTCTCGTCGCCGAAGGATGGGATCTGCACATTCCCAAGGGTTACATCTACTTCGCAATGGGTTTCTCGATCTTCGTCGAGATCCTGAACCTCCGTCTCCGGACCCGGAAGTCCGCCCGGCATCCGGTCGAGCTGCGACCCACCTTTCTAAAGGAGTCCGAGGCGAGGGGTGCTGTGGGAGCGCTCCCTTCAACGCAGCAGGGACCAAGGAGCTAAGCCGGTCCGTTGGGTTCGATTTCAAGATCGGTGGCGGCAGCCACCCAGTCGGACCACCGTTGGGTCAGATCGTCGACCGCAGCCCTGCCGGTACCCTCTGGATGGAGGGCGGGTCCAACCTTGATTCGGATTCGTCCCCTGTGGAGTTTGTTGTCGACGCCGAGGACCCGATCGGTTCCAATCACTGCCACGCCCACTATCGGCACCCCGGCTCTCACCGCAAGCCAGGCAGCTCCCGGCAGGGGCCGGACATCTCCCCATTTTCGGACCCGGGTGCCCTCCGGAAACAGGCAGACCACGCCTCCCTCCGAGAGGTGGGCCAGCGACTGTCGAATAGCCGATAGGGGCACCGTGCCGCGCCGCACCCGGATCGCTCCGAATGTATCCAGGGTGAAGTCGAGCAGCGGGTAGTTGCCGAAGAGATCGGCGAGCGTCACGAACTTGAGCCTGCCACCCCAGGCGGCGCCCACCAGCGGGGGGTCGAGGAAGGAATGATGGTTGGCGGCGATGATGAACGGAGGCTTTGGAAACGGCGCTTCCGACTCGATGCGGAGGCGCCACATGATCCGACCCACCATGCGAATGGATGGTGCGCCTATACGCCATGCCAGTCGTTGCCGTAATCCGATTCGGGATGAGGACTGATCGGTTGCCTGGCTCGACACTGACTGGAGGCTACGGCATGCTCGGATAGGCGGGCTTCACCGGATCTCTGTACCGGCCAACCGGTCGGTGAGAATCCGTCTGACCTCGCGGTCAGCAACCGGGGCGAAATCGGCGTAAAACGTTCCGATCGCTCCAAGCCGGGCCGGGGTATGGAGACAGATCACCTGGTCGCACACCTCGAGAATCCGTTTCACGGCCTCCGCCGCTGCAACCGGCACTGCCACAGTTACTTTGCGGGCACCCCGGGACGCCAGGACCTGACAAGCGGCTCGAACGGTGGCACCGGTGGCAATCCCATCGTCCACGATCACGGTAGAACGCCCTTCCAGGGGAACTGCTGGCCGCCACTGTCGATACTGGATGGTGCGAGCGTCGAGGACAGCACGCTCTCGCTGTTCGACCTCTTCGATCTGACGAAGTTCCAGCCCTGTGGCTGAAACAACCGCTTCTTCGATGACTTTGGCGCCACATTCTCCGATCGCCCCCATTGCTAGTTCCGGCTGAAAGGGGACACCGAGCTTGCGGACGATGATGACATCGAGGGGGGCGTCGAGAGAAACGGACACAGGCTCCCCGACCACCACCCCTCCTCGAGGAAGAGCGAGAATCACGGGCTTTTCCACGCGGAGGTACTGGAGGCTCTCCGCCAGAAGGCTTCCGGCCTGGAATCGATTCTGAAACAGCACAGGTCTCATCTCGCCAGGTGCAGTCAAGCGC
>CAZPIZ010000123.1:0-5771 GCA_964586615.1 uncultured Acidimicrobiaceae bacterium
CACGCATGCCTGAACTGATACTCACCATCCTTCGGCTGATCTTCCTGGCGTTGATCTATCTCTTCATCTGGCAGGTGGTACGGGCCCTGGCCCGTCACATAGGCTTCATTCGATCGGACAACACCAAGAAGATGAGCAACCGGGTGACGGTTGTGAGGTCCGATTCCCAGGCCGGACTGTCGTTCCAGGTCACGACCGCCACCGTCGTCGGGAGGAGCGATCAATCCGACGTGATTCTGGAAGACCCCTACGCTTCTGAGTTCCACTTTCGGCTGGTAGCCCAAGACGGCACCCTGACTGTGGCGGATCTGGGCAGCACCAACGGGACATACGTCAATGGCAGGCGGATTACCACTCCGACCAACCTTCGAAGGGGTGATGCCTTGCAGGTAGGAAAAACCGTGATGGAGGTCAAGTGAAATACCAGTGGGCGGCCGCCACTCACCGAGGGCGGGTCCGCAACAACAACGAGGACTCTTTTGCCCCCGAAGCCTCCGGGCGCAGCACCGGTCCGGTGGTGCTGATGGTGGCAGACGGGATGGGAGGAGCCATCGGCGGCGAGATCGCTTCCCAACTCGCCGTGGAGCACGCCTCGACCGGTGCTGGGTCGCCGACCGAACGGGTGATGAGGGCCAACAAGGCGGTCGTAGAGCGCACCCTGAGCGAGCCCGGCCTGGCCGGGATGGGAACCACTCTGACCCTGGTCGAGTTTGGAGAGGATGGGATTGCCCGTCTCGGGCACGTCGGGGATAGCCGGGCCTACCTCTGGCATCAGGGCGCGATCGAGCAGATCACACATGACCACACGGTCGTGGCCGAACAACTGGCAGCCGGGCATATCTCCCCGGCCGACGCCGCCAGCCACCCCCAGCGCAGCATGTTGACCCGGGTTCTCGGGATCTCGCCTGACGTCGAAGTCGACTCGACCCCGATCGAGACCGCCGCCGGCGACCGGCTCCTGATCTGCTCGGACGGTCTCACCAACATGGTCGAGGACGAACGCCTTGCCGAACTTCTCTCCAAGGGCACGCCCGAAGAGGCAGTTTGGGCCCTGATCGAGGAAGCCAATCGTGCCGGGGGACACGACAACATCACCGTGGTGGTGGTGGACGTAGAGCAATGACCCGGACGGCCGAAACCGGCCTCCTGGTGGCGGCGGCCGTCCTCGCTGCCTTCGGCGTGACCCTGGTCAACCTGGCCTCGGGCAACACGATCGACTCTCGCATCGGCCTGACCTTCCTGGTGATGTTGCTGGCCTTCGGCGCCCTCCACGTCGCCATCCGGCGATGGACCCCATCGGCCTCGACTGCCCTCCTGCCCCCCGCCGCCCTCCTCACCGCCATCGGCCTGGCCGAGATTCACCGCCTCGATCAGGGACGTGCGGCTCTCCAGCAATGGTGGTTGATCATCGCCGCTGGGCTCACGATCGTCCTGCTGCGGTTTCTGCACCGCCAGGGCATGGCGACGCTTCGCCGCTATCGCTACCTGTTCCTGACCGGGGCCCTGTTGCTCCTGCTGTTGCCGATGCTCCCATCAAGCGGCCCTCTCCCGATCAAGGGTCTTGAAGTCAACGGGAGCCGCCTGTGGGTCTTGATCGATCTCGGCTTGACCGAGATCCGCTTTCAACCCGGAGAGATCGCCAAGCTGGTGATCGTCCTCTTCCTGGCCAGCTATCTGGCGGAACGGCAAACCGCCATCAGCGAAGGGCGCCGGGTGGGTCCGTTCCGGCTCCCCGAGCCTCGGCTCTTGTTCCCGGTGGTGGCGGTATGGGCGGGGAGCCTTTGGGTGCTCATCGGCCAGCGCGACCTCGGAGCTTCGGTCCTCTTGTTCGGGGCGTTCATCGGAATGCTCTACGCCGCCACCGGCCAACCGTCGTATCTGGTCGTCGGAGGTCTGTTGACGGCGGCAGGAGGATGGGCGGCGTACCGCCTGTTCGACCATGTGGGCAGACGGGTGATCGCCTGGTTGACACCGTTCCAGGCCTACGAGGATGCGGGCTATCAGGTGGCCCAGGCCTGGTTCGGGATGGGTACCGGAAGCCTCGCTGGTAGCGGCCTCGGCCTCGGCCGCCCCACCCTGATCCCCAATGCCGAAACCGACTTCATTTTCGCGGCGGTGGCGGAAGAACTTGGTTTCGCCGGGTCGATGGCGGTGCTGGCCGCATACGCCATCCTTGTCGCCGTCGGTTTTGGCATCGCCCTCCGTTCGCGCGATCGCTTTCGGAAATTGGCGGCGGCCGGACTCACCTGGGTACTGGGCCTCCAGACATTCCTGATCATCGGCGGGGTCCTTCGCTTGGTCCCCCTTACCGGGATCGCTCTTCCCTTCATGTCTTATGGCGGTTCCTCACTGGTGGGCAACTTCCTTTTGCTCGGACTGTTGGCCCGGATCTCCCATGAGGAGCAGGTGTGAATCGCCCCACCCGACGCCTGGCCACAGCGGTGCTAATAGGCTTCGGCTTGCTGGCGTTGATGGCGTCATGGGTGCAGGTGGTTGCAGCCGACACCTATCGGCTCGACCCGCGCAACGCCCGATTCAACCTTGCCCAAAGTGGGAAGGAACGGGGCTTGATCGTGTCGGCCGACGGGGTCGTTCTCGCTCGAAGCGATCCCGACCCTGCCACCACCGGGGCCTACGTCCGCCTCTACCCCGAGGGAGCGCCCTTCACCCACGTGGTCGGTTACTCGAGCCTTCTGTTTGGACAGCAGGGCCTGGAGCTGGCTTACTCCTCGGAGCTGCGATCAAGACGGGACCTGACCATCTCGGATCTGATCTCGGTGATTCTGGGGCGCGACCTGCGGCCGCTCAATCTCCAACTCACCATCGACGCCGAACTTCAGAAGCTGGCATACCAGGCCTTGGCGGGTCAGCGCGGGGCGGTGGTTGCTCTGAACCCGGCGACCGGGGAGGTGTTGGCAATGGTGTCGACGCCTTCTTATGACCCGGCGCTGTTGCTTGGAACCGATGCCGCTGCCCAATGGCAGGTCCTGTTGGACGACCCCAACCGGCCCCTGGCCGATCGGGCCACCCGCGAGCTCTATCCACCTGGCTCGACCTTCAAGACGGTGGTGGCCACCGCGGCTCTCGAAAGCGGCGTTGCCACCCAGGAGACCGCCTTCCCCGACACGGCCGAGTTCGGGCTGCCGGGATCGACCGCGACGATTTCCAACGCCGGGGGTGGTGTGTGCAACAACGGGGTGTCGACCACGCTTCTCCGTTCGTTTGTCCGTTCGTGCAACACGACTTTCGCCCGGCTGGCGATCGAGGTCGGGGCTGAAGCGATCGGGACGATCACCGACGGCATCGGGTTCAACCGTGAGATTCCCTTTCCTTGGGCAGTCGCCGAGTCGGCCTTTCCCACAGCCGAGCTGAGCCGTGATCAGGCTGCCCTTGGCCAAAGCGGCATCGGCGAACGCGATGTGAGAGCGACGCCATTGCAGATGGCGCTGATGGCGGCGGCAGTCGCCAACCAGGGTGCGGTTCAAGTCCCCTATCTGGTCGGGCGGATCTTCGATGCCGAAGGGTCTGAGGTCGAGGTCATCCAGCCGGGGCCGCCTAACCAGGCGTTTACACCGGAAACCGCCGCCATCATGAGCCAGATGATGGAACGGGTGGTGACGGAGGGCACCGGACGTTTGGCAGCCGTGCCCGGGATCAGGGTCGCCGGAAAAACCGGTACGGCCACTGGTGAAGAAGGTCGACCGCACGCCTGGTTCATCGGGTTCGGGCCGGTCGAACAACCCTCGATTGCGGTGGCAGTTCTGGTCGAATCGGGCGGCGACGTAGGTGAAAGCGCAAGTGGTGGCTCGGTCGCGGCACCAATCGCGGCGCAGGTGATCAGCGAATGGCTCAACCGGTGACACATCCTCCCTCTCCGGTAGCAAAAGGTTGGTGTAACCAACCTTCACCTAGAATCACGGTCAGTTCTTCATGAACTTCCCTCACTCCCTTACCGAGCGTTATCACCTCGCGTCGCATCTGGCCCGCGGCGGGATGGCTGACGTCTATCTGGGCCAGGACACACTGCTGGGACGGAGGGTGGCGATCAAGGTCCTGCATTCCCAGTACTCGAACGATGAAGCCTTCGTCAAGCGCTTCCGGCGCGAAGCTCAGGCCGCCGCCAATCTGGCCAATCCCAACATCGTCGGGGTCTACGACTGGGGCCAGTCCGGCAACACCTATTTCATCGTGATGGAACTTGTCGACGGCCGCAGTCTTCGAGACGTCCTTCGCAGCGAAGGTGCCCTGCTCCCGAGACGAGCCGCCGAGATAGGGGCGGAGGTGGCTTCGGCCCTCTCTGCCGCCCACCGGGCGGGTCTGGTCCATCGCGACGTCAAGCCCGGGAACATCCTTCTCGCCACCGACGGAACCGTGAAGGTCACCGACTTCGGAATCGCCCGGGCCTGGGACGACTCCCAGGAGTTGACCCGGACCGGGGCCGTGATCGGCACCGCCACCTACTTCAGCCCCGAGCAGGCACAGGGAACTCCCGCCGACGAACGGTCGGACCTCTATTCGCTGGGTGTAGTCATCTACGAAATGCTGGCCGGGCGGCCTCCATTCCAGGGCGAGAGCCCGGTGGCGGTGGCCTACCAGCATGTCTCTTCCAGTGCGGCCCCTCCGTCTGCTTTCAACGGTGACGTTCCCCCAGAACTCGACGCGGTTGTCACCCGAGCCCTCCAGAAGGATCCGGCTTTCCGCTACCAGTCTGCCGACGAGTTCAAGGCCGACCTGGCTCGCATCCTGGCCGGTCAGGCCCCAAATGTGCCGACCGCGGCGGTGCCCGCCACGGTGCCCGCCGGCTCTATCGAGGCGGCGGCGACCACCCGGGTCATGGCCAATCCCACCAACCCATCGCCGAGCACCCAGACAATGCCAACCCTCCCGGATCGGGGTCCATCTCAGATCCCTTTCATCCTCACCGCCTTTGGGCTCCTCACCCTTCTGACCTTGCTGGTGTTCCTCGTATTTCGCCTGGCTTCGACCGACCAAGGCCCTGAGACCGAGCTGATCGAGGTGCCCAATGTGGTCAGCATGACCGAGGGAGAAGCGCTGACCCTGCTGCAACAGGCGGGTTTCAGGGTTGAGCTACGCAGCCAGGCATCGGAGGAAGTTCCCGAAGGCATCGTCATCAGCACTGCCCCTCAGGCCGGGACCGAGCTGAGACAAAACGAAACCGTGCTCGTCTACGTTTCGGCCGGGACCGAACCCGTGCTCGTGCCCAACGTCATCGGTATGTCCCAGGAGGAGGCCGAGGCAGCAATCGTCGAGGCGGGCTTGGTGGTCGGAACAGTGACGACGCGCCCCGACACTGAAGGGCCCGCCGGCGAGGTCATCGAGCAAGCCCCCCTCTCCGGAGTCGAGCTGCCGCCAGGGACCGAGATCGACCTCGTCGTCTCTGAGGGGCCCGAGGAGTTCGAATTACCCGAGATGGCAGGTCTAGACGACAACGAGGCATTCCAACAGCTTGGAGACCTCGGGCTGCGACCGGCCCAGCGGCTCGAGGAATCAACCACCGTGCCCGAGGGAATCGTCATCAGAACCGAACCCGGAGCCGGCACCCTGGTCATGCCAGACACGACCGTCACCCTGGTGATCTCATCGGGTGCTCCGGCGGTTGTCGTCCCCGACGTGTTCGGGGCCACGCTGGAAGGCGCCTCAGCCCAGCTCAACCAGCTCGGACTGGCGGTCCAGGTCGCCCAGCAGTCGGTCTCCGTCGACGATCCGGCGCTGGACCAGCGGGTGGTGATGCAGACCCCGGCGGCCGGAGC
>CAZPIZ010000124.1:0-5729 GCA_964586615.1 uncultured Acidimicrobiaceae bacterium
GCTGCCGGGGACCGCGTAGATCGTCCTCCCCCGCTGCGAGGCCTCGATGACTCTGTCGGCGATGGCGTCGTAGACCTCTTCATAGGTCGCGTGTTGATAGAGATCGTCACAGGTCTGAACTACCCGCTGGTCCGCGAGTTCGGCTGCGGCCGGGTGCTGGAGAGTTCTGACGATGACGGTCGTGGCCGGATCGAGGAGCATCGACCTGGTCGACGCAGGCAGCCTGGTGAGCGAACCCGGTCCGAGACCGACAATGATCAGTTCGCTCAGTGGGATCAAGTCGCTCAGCGGCGTCTCAGCTACTCGGTGCCTGAACCATGGGGTTCGGCTCGGTGACCCAGACCCCGTACTGCCCGTCAACCTCGACGCTGGCGCCCGTGACGATGTCGACCAGCCAGGCATCGACCAGCTGGATGACCCGACCCGCGTCGATTTCTTCCCGCAGGGTTTCGAGGGACGGCTCCTCACGCGACTCGACAAGGATGAGATGCCAGCCGAACTGGCTCTCAACCGGAGCGGTGACGGCTCCGATCGCGGCCGCGGCCGCGGCGGTGGCGAATTCGGTTACATACATCCCGAGTGGCTGGCACCCAAGGTCCCCACCCGATGCAGCTGTGCCGTCGGTCCCGAGTTCGGTGGCAACCGCAGCAAAGTCTTCGCCACCTTCGATACGACTTCTAGCGTCGATCGCCTCCTGCTCGGTCGGGACGAGGATGTGGCGAACGCAGGCGGTCATCCGGCCACTGGGATCGCTCGAAAGTAGTAATCGGGCGTCGGCATCGGTGGACGGGACTGCCTCGGCCTTGAACTGCTCGATCAGGCCCTCTCTGATGACCTGCTGGTTGGCGATCACGTCGAGGCGCTCGATCGGCAGGCCCTGGGTGGCGAAGAAGTCTTCGATCGATATGCCCTGGGCGGCTACGAGCTGGGAGGCCAACTCGTCTTTTTTGGCCACGATTTCCTCGGTGGTGGGCTCGATCGAGAACTCATCTCTGGCCGCGCTCACGATCGCGATGTTGATGATGGCATTGGTGAGGTCTTCGGCGAAGTCGACCTTATTGATCGTTGCTTCCTCGGAGATCCGCATTGCCTCGATCTCGGACACCGATATATCGACTCCGTTGACAGTGGCAGCTACACCGCCGCCTCCACCACCACAGGCGGCAAGGAGAACGCCAAGGACTAACAATCCATTTAGAACAGGTGCTTTTCGCAAAGGGATACCTTCAAGAGGGGGGTTGGGAAATCGTAGCTAAGCCGGCCACATATCCCTGATGAATCCGAGGAGTCCGGAAACGAGTTTGGCCGGTGCAGGAACAAACAGGACCCCCTCCTGGGCCCGCAAGATGGCCTTTGGCGCCAGCCTCTGAAGACGGATCTCCTGGCTCTGGCTGAGATCAACCGGCGCTAGCCGCACCTCGCTACGGAGGTTCACGATCTCGGTGATTCCGACCCGCAGCGCTTCGACACGGAGCCGAGCGATATCGATCAGGGCCGTGGCGGCAGTCGGCAGCGGCCCAAAGCGGTCGGCCCATTCGGCGCCCACGTCGTCGACCTCCTCGGGACCGGTGGCCGTGGCCAGCCGCCGATAGGCCTCGAGGCGGAGACCCTGTTCCGGCACGTAGTCATCGGGAAGGTGGGCATCCACCGGGAGTTCGATCCGCACTTCCTTCACATCGAGGGGGGCGACCTCGTTCCCTTCCAGCTTCGACACGGCTTCGGCGACCAGTTCGGCATAAAGATCGAATCCGACCGCCGAGATGTGACCCGATTGCACCTCGCCCAGGATCGAACCGGCGCCTCTGATCTCCAGGTCCTTGAGCGCCAGGTGAAAACCCGATCCGAGATCGGTCGCCTCCCCGATGGCTTCGAGCCGACGGTGGGCGTCTTCTCTGAGAACCTGCTCGGCGGGATGGAACAGATAGGCATACGCCCTCTGACTGCTGCGCCCCACCCTCCCCCGTAGCTGATAGAGCTGGGCCAGACCAAGAAGGTCGGCCCGCTCAACGATGAGGGTGTTGACCTGAGGAAGATCGAGACCCGATTCGATGATGGTGGTGGCGACCATCACGTCGTACTCGCGGTTCCAGAAGTCGAGCATGACCTGCTCGAGCTGACCCTCTGACAACTGACCATGGGCAACCACGAACCGGGCATCGGGCACGAGGTTGCGAAGCCTCGCCACCGCGGTGTCGATCGACGCCACCCGGTTGTGGACGTAGAAGACCTGGCCCTCCCGCAACAACTCACGGCGGATAGCAGCAGAAACCGCCTGCTCGTCGTGAGGCCCCACGTAGGTCAGGATCGGATGGCGGTCTTCCGGAGCGGTGCGGATATGGCTGACCTCGCGAATTCCGGTCAGAGCCATCTCCAATGTCCTCGGAATGGGCGTGGCCGTGAGCGTGAGCACATCGACCCCGACCTTGAGCCGGCGAAGTTGATCCTTGGCGGCTACCCCGAAGCGCTGCTCCTCGTCGATGACGACGAGACCGAGGTTCTTCCACCGCACGTCTTCGGAGAGAAGCCGGTGGGTACCAATCACGACATCGACCTCGCCGGTGGCCAGACCCTCGACCACTGCTCGTTGCTGACGGTTGGTGAGAAAACGACTCAGTACCTCCACCCTGATCGGGTAGGGGTCGAATCGATCCGAGAAAGTCTGGTGGTGCTGTTGGGCGAGAAGGGTGGTTGGCGACAGAACCGCTACTTGCTTTCCGACCATGGCCGCCTTGAAAGCAGCACGAATCGCCACCTCGGTCTTGCCAAAGCCGACGTCTCCGAAAACCAGGCGGTCCATCGGACGTTCGGCTTCCATGTCGGCCTTGACGTCGGTGATGGCCACCATTTGATCCGGCGTCTCCTCGTAGGGAAACGACGCTTCCAGCTCTTGTTGCCACGGCGTGTCGGGCCCGAAGGAATAACCGGCCGCTTGAGCTCTGGCCCGGTGGAGCCTGACCACCTGCTCGGCGACGACGGCCACAGCCTTGCGTACTCTCTCCTTGGTCTCGTTCCAATCCTTACCGCCCATGCGGGAAACCCGGGGCGCTTCACCACCCGTGTATTTCTTAACCGCAGCCAGTTGATCGGTCGGCACGTACAACCGATCCTCACCCCCATAGCCCACGACCAGATAGTCCCTCTCGACTCCGGCCATCGTGCGGGTAACCAGGCCCTCGAATCGACCGATCCCGTGCCGGTGGTGAACGACGTAGTCCCCGGTTGTCAGGTCCGAATAGTTGACCCCGACGTCACCGCGCCGCCGGCTTGTGCTGCGGTGGGCACGGCGCCTCCCGGCGATCTCCTGCTCGCCCAGAACGGCCAGCTTGAGCCCGGGAGCCACAAAGCCCCGATGCACCCCTTGCGGAATCACCGGAGGTGAGACTCCTTCTTCTCCCAACACCCGGGCAACCCGGTCGGCGGCAGGGGCCCCGTCCATCGCCACCACGACGTGGACTCCCTGCCGCTGCAAACGGGCGATGGCTTTGGCGACCGAGGAAGGATCGCCCGGGGTGGCGTCGAAGCCGGTGGTCTCGAGCACCGAATCATCCGGCGAGGTCGGGATCGGCGGCATCTCGAGAGCCCGGTCCAGTTCCAACTCCAGGTGGAGGGCGGGATGGTCTCCGGCCGCAGGTGCACCGCTCCCCCAGGTCGAAGCCAGGGCCGCCGCCAACTCCTCTTCTTCCTTGATCAGCTCCCGCGCCCGATCCCGACTCCGGGAAGGATCGACCAGGACCACCTTCGTTTCCCGGGATACCTCGTCGAGGAGGGACCTGGGTTCGGCCAGCCAGGGCAGCCAGGACTCCATACCCGAGAAGATCTGACCTTCTGCCATACGATCCCAGGTGGCCGCCGCCCACGGCTCACTTCTGAGCAGCTCGAGGGCACGCTTACGGACGTCGGGATCCGGCCGGAACTCCCGGGCCGGGTAGGCCACGACCTCGTCCACGGGATCGGTTGACCGCTGGCTCGAAACCGAGAAACGTCGCAGGTCCTCGACCGTGTCGCCGAAGAGGTCGATGCGAACCGCATCCGCCGCCTGGGCCGGGAAGAGATCGAGGATGCCGCCACGCACCGCAAACTCCCCCCTAGCTTCGACCCGGTCGGTGCGCTCGTACCCCATATCGGACAGCTGCTGATACAGCTCGGTGAGCGAGACCGCATCGCCCTTCTTGATCACGACCGGATCGGGAGGAGAGGGGCTCAGCCTTTGCATCGCCGCCCGCACCGATGCGACGACCACGGTCCCGGGTTGTGCGTCCCGCAGCAGGGTCCGGGCCTCCCCTCGACGGGCCATGGTCGCCTCGTTCGGAGAGACGTGCTCGAACGGGAGCGTCTCCCAGGCCGGGAGGAGGTGGGTGGTAGTGAAGAGGGCCAGATCCTCGACCAACTCCTCGGCATCGCGCTCGGATGGGACCAGAGCCAGGACCGGTGCCTCTCGGGCGAGACCGGCCAGCGCAAAGGCGCGGGCCCCGGCCGAGACGACCCATCGCCGTGAGGGGAAGACATACCCCCTCCACTGCTCAACCAACCGCGACAGCACTACCAGCTCAACTCGGTACAGCCGATGTGTGACTGGGGTTCGACCTGGAGGGTGGCGTGTTCGATTTTGAAGTCCTTCTGAAGTAGTTCTCGGGCGGAGTCCAGGGCGGAATGGGGGTCGGCGTCGTTCTCGATCATGAGGTGGGCCGATACCACTTCCATTCCCGAAGTCAGCGTCCAGACATGAAGGTCGTGGATGTCGACAACGCGAGGTATAGAAGCGAGACTCGATTTGATCCGCCCCACGTCGAGATGCGGTGGCGCCTCTTGCACCAGGATTCGCACCGCCTCCCGACCCAATTTGAACGCCCTCGGCAGGACGAAGATTCCGAGGGCGATAGCGATCAGGGAATCGGCCTGAAGCCAGCCGGTGAAGCGCACCACCAGGGCGGCAACGATGACGCCGATCGATCCGAGAAGGTCTGCAAGGAGTTCGAGCCGGGCCCCAGTCAGATTTAGAGAATCGGTCATGTTCAGGGAGTCGTAAGGCACCTTCAACATTCGGTAACCCGCCAGGTTGATCAAAAGGCCTATCACTGCCACCACCAGCATGGGCCCGGTGGTCACCTCGCTGGGATCACTCCAGCGTCGTATCGCTTCCCAGACGACAAACCCGGCGACCCCGAAGAGCAGCACGGTATTGGCCAAGGCGGCGAGGATCTCGAGGCGGTAGAGGCCGTAGGTCCGCGACCCCGTCGCCCCACCCCGGGCAGCCATCACGGCCGCCAGCGCCATCCCCACCCCGAGGGCATCGGTCCCCATATGAGCCGCATCGGAGATCAAGGCGAGCGAACCGGTCACGACCCCGGTCACCAACTCGACCGCCATGAACCCGATCACCATCAAGAGGACAAACCTGAGGCGGACCGCGTGTTGGGCGGTGGTTGAGTGGCTCACAGCTCCGGACCGCGATAGGCGATGATTCCAGACAAAACGGCGATGACCAGCGTGGCCGTCCCGAGGACGTAGCGTTCAATCCTGCTTGCCGATGCAAGGTTGCCGATCGTGTTGAGGATCATCATTGCAACGATTGCCCAGGTCAACCAGGTGAGAAGACCCTGGCTCAATCCGGAGCCGATCACCCCTCCACGAGCAAGGACGACATAGGTCGCCACCAGGAGCAGGACGGCCGCCAACCCGCTCATCCAGCGGAACCGGGCCGCCAGGGTGCCGTCCCCTTGTGACATCCG
>CAZPIZ010000125.1:0-5713 GCA_964586615.1 uncultured Acidimicrobiaceae bacterium
GGCGCTCACTGGGGTGCCGTTCTTTACCGGGAGCCTGTCCAATAGCTCCCAGTTCCCGGGGTTAGTTACCCTGGCCCCGATGCCGCGGATTCGCGCCGGATCGATCGAAGAACACAAGGTCATGACCCGCCGCCAGATTCTGGAGGCCGCCCGGATGCTGCTCGCCGAGACCGGGAACAGTGATCTCAACCTGGGTGATCTGGCCGCGGTTGCGGGGATCGGACGCACCACCCTCTACGAGTACTTCCGGGATCGCGATGATCTGATCGCCTCACTGGTAGAAGACGCTCTCCCCGGGGTCATAGCCGGGCTGGTTGCCCGAATGGATCGAGGTAGGCCCCCCGACGAACTCCTCTTGGACCTCGCTGAACTGGTGGTGGAGTTCGTAGCCACTGATCCCGTGCTTGGAGTAATCCTGCATCGTGAGGTTCCCAGACTCGGGGCCAACGCCCAGGATCGGATCCGCCTCGCCCACTCCGATCTCTCGGCAGCGATGATGGGCACCTATCAGTTAGCTGTTGGTGCCGGAAGGTTCCGAGCTATTGCCTCTGATCTGGCGGGTCGGCTGATCCAGGACACGATCATGTCGGCGGCTCGGGCGGTGATCTCAGCCCCGCCCCGGCTGGCCGAGGTGACGTCGGAGTTGCGAATGTTTCTGCACGGGGCCTTGAAGCCTTAACCTTCTGGCTGCATTGCTGTTCTAGCGTTTGGCGTGGAGCTAGTTGGTTACCGTGCCTGAAACCACATTCTGGTGGCTTTTTGTTCACTCGTTGGCTACCGAAGCCGATCACAATGGCTCAATTACCATGAGCGACCGCTATACAAATCGTGAGCTTTCCTGGCTGGATTTCAACTCCAGGGTGCTGGCTCTCGCCGAAAACCCGTCCATACCCTTGCTGGAGCGGGCGAAATTTCTGGCGATCTGGTCATCGAATCTTGACGAATTCTATCAAGTCAGAGTTTCGGGGCTTGATGAGCTGGTGGCCCGGGGGGTGAGGATTCCCACCCCCGACGGACTTACACCGAACGAAACTCTCGGAGCGGTCCGTGTGGTCGCCCAGGGGCACTATGAAAGAGCTGGCAAGGTCTTCATAACCGACATCGCTCCTCGACTGGCGGCGGCCGGGATCGGATTCTCCGACTACGCCGACCTCGATGAAGAGGATCGCCATTACATGGATGTGCAGTTCCGGGAGCGGGTTTATCCGGTGGTCACACCGCTGGCCGTCGATCCTTCGCATCCCTTTCCTTACATATCCAACCTTTCGTTGAACCTGGCTGTTGTTGTCCGGCATCCGGAGTCGAAGGTGACCAGATTCGCCCGTGTCAAAGTGCCACCGATCCTTCCTCGCTTCGTGGTCTTGCCCGACGGCGAGCGATTCGTCCCGCTCGAACAGCTCATCGCCGCCCATCTCGGTGATCTTTTTCCCGGTATGGAGATCTTGGCGAACCACCCGTTCCGAGTAACTCGTAACGCCGACATCGAGATCGAAGAGGAGGAGAGCGGTGACCTCCTGCTCACCATGGAGAGCGAGCTGACCCGGCGACGTTTTGGCAAGGTCGTGCGCCTCGAAGTGGCGCCTGACTTTTCGGCGGACCTTCTCGATTTGCTTCTCAGGGAGATGGGTGCAACCGAGGATCAGGTCTACAGGGTGGAAGGCCCCCTTGACCTTGGCGGCCTTTTCACATTGACCTCGCTTCCCCGGGACGACCTCAAGTACGAACCGTTCAACGGAGTCATTCCGGCCCGGCTGGCACTTCTGGACGGCGTCTACCCGGATGTTTTCAGGGTCATAAGGGACGGTGCCCTCCTGGTTCATCACCCCTATGACTCCTTCAGCACCTCCACCGAAGCCTTCATTGCCACGGCTGCCCGGGATCCGAGGGTTCTTGCCATCAAGCAGACGCTCTACAGGACGAGTCGGGACAGTTCCATGATGCAGTCCCTGATTCACGCCGCCAACGAGGGCAAACAGGTGGTGGCACTGATCGAGCTGAGGGCTCGCTTCGACGAGGAGCGCAACATCGAATGGGCCCAGCGTCTGGAAGACGCCGGGGTGCACGTTGTCTATGGAGTGGCGGGTCTCAAGACCCATACCAAGATCTCGCTCGTGGTCAGAGATGAGGGCGAGACGATCCGCAGATACGGGCACATCGCCACTGGCAACTACAACGAGACGACGGCAAGGCTCTACGAGGATCTGGGCGTGTTCACGAGCGATGCCGATATCGGAGCCGACCTCTCGGATCTGTTCAATTTCCTCACCGGCTACAGCCGCCAGCGCAACTATCGAAAGCTGGCGGTATCTCCCGATGGCATCAGGCGGCGCCTGGTCGAGCTCATCGAGCAGGAGGCCTCGATGTCCGACGGTGCCATCACTCTGAAGATGAACTCGCTGGCGGATCCGGGAATGATCGACGCGTTGTACGCGGCGTCCGAGGCAGGGACCAAGATCGACCTGATCGTGCGCGGCATCTGCTGCTTGATCCCCCAGGTGCCCGGTATGTCATCGAATATCCGGGTGCGATCGGTCGTTGGGCGCTACCTCGAACACTCGCGGATCTTCCGCTTCGGATCCAGGGCCCGGACCCGCACCTATCTGCTCGGTTCGGCCGACCTCATGCCTCGTAACCTCGACCACAGGGTGGAGGCGTTGGTCCCGGTCGAGGACACCGACCTCCAGTTCCGCCTCGACGAGATCATCGACGTGCTGATGGCCGACGACGAGCTGGCCTGGGAGCTCGGAAGCGACGGTCAGTGGTATCGGGTGGCTGCCGAAAGAGGGGTCAACGCCCACGACACTCTTCAGGGTCTCGCCCTGGCGCGGGCCCGGGCTCATATTTGAGCCTATCCGGACGGGGCCCCATCGCGCCGTGCACTTCGGGTAACAACCACCCCCGGTCATAGCTGGGAGGGTGATGGCAGGCACCTCCGACCGTCGAGGTCGAGGTCTTTACACCGACCTACTGGTCGTGGCGATCGACGGCCTCGAGGGATTGTTGCCTGACGATGGCGCCGACGGCGACGACGATGAGCATGGCACCGAGCCATTGGCGGCCGGTGAGCCGCTCGGCGAGCAGGAGGTGAGCTGCGGCGATCCCGAATACGGGGATGAGGTTGATGAACACGCCGGCGGTGGCGGCCGATACCCGACGGAGTCCGGTGAGGTAGAACCAGAAGGCCACGGCGTAGTAGAGCAGTCCCGAGACCACAGCGCTGATCCAAGCTGCTGCCGATACGTCAGGCAAGAGTGCGGATCGACCTATGAAGGTGGTCGTTGCGAGGAGCGCCAGGGAGAACACCAGGGCACATGACTGCTGCACTGTGACTATCACCAGGGTGGAGGCGGTGTCCATCAGCTTCCTCGAGATCACGGTGTAGACAGCACATGCAGCCACCCCGGCCAGGGTGAGGGCGATTCCGGCCAACCGTCCGCGGCTGGTGGACTCGAATGTCACGAGGACCACTCCTGTCAGGGCGAAAACCGACACGACGGCCAATGGGGTGGTGATCCGATCACCCAGGAACCACCAGGCAAGCGCGAGGATCATGAGGGGCTCCACTGCCCACAACAACACGGACAGGCTGGCTGTGATGTGGGCCAAGCCGAGCAAGCCCAGCGCATACGACACTCCCGGGTTGAGGATTCCTATCGCTCCGAGACGGCGCATCTCAGGTGACCAACCCACCCGAAGGCCCTGCGCCCGGATCAATGCGGCAAGAACCGCGACGCTCACGATGAGCTGGATAGGTAGCAGCGTCAACGGAGGGATCTCGTCGACGGCACGTTTGCTGATCACGGTGGCGACACCCCACGACGCGGCAGCCGCGGTCAACGACAGCGAATACTTATGACGGGAAAGAACGGCGAGCATGGATGAACTCCTCAGTCGACAAGAAGGAAACGGCAATCGACAACGACAGTCGACTCACCGCTTCCTCACCGTCACAGAGCGCATACCCAGGCAGGCGGCTTCGTCTCGTACAGCGCCGACCCGTGCTCATCACACGGAGCTTATGGTGCACCAGTTTCGGCACATCGCACGTGATATCACGAGGGGATCAGCCCGAGGTGGGCTTGTGGGCGCGGATGATGACCGAGTCCATCCCGTCGGCAACCTGGTGGGTGGGCGTCAGGGTGACTTGGTCGAACCCGGCGCTTTCCAGACCGGTCCGGTATTCCGTGTAGGAGAGGGCGCCGGCGATGCAACCGACCCAGTCGCCCCGTTCGGCCCGCTCGGTGGCGGTGAGGGAGTCGTCGGCGACAATGTCGCTGATCCCGATCCGGCCGCCGGGTCGAAGCACCCGGTGGATCTCTGCGAAGACGGCTGACTTGTTAACCGACAAGTTGATCACGCAGTTGGAGATCACCACATCGACCGAGCCTCCTCCCAGGGGGATCTCCTCGATATACCCCTTGAGAAACTCGACGTTGTTCGCTTCGGCATCGGTGGCATTGCGGCGGGCCAGTTCGAGCATCTCGTCCGTCATGTCGAGTCCGTAGACGAACCCGGTGGGGCCGACCCGTCGGGCGGATAGGAGCACGTCGATCCCTCCTCCCGAGCCCAGGTCGAGCACTCGCTCGCCTTCGGAAAGATCGGCAACAGCAGTGGGGTTGCCGCATCCCAGGCTGGCCTCAGCAGCCTTTCCGGGTATCTCCGAGAGTTCGGCTTGGCTGTAGGTCCCGGCGGTGAGGTCGGTATCCAGCGTGGGACCCGGCGTGCACGCTCCGGGCCCGCAACATCCGCTGGAGTTCACCGCACTATCCGCATACCGTTCCCGTACCTTCTCCCTCAGCTCGACTTCGGTGCTCATGGATGACTCTCCTTCATATAGACGGGTGTCGATACAACGGACGATACCCCTCATATCGATCACTGTCAATGTGTTAATTTGGAGTATGGAAGTCACTGAAGCCTGCTGCGTGCCGGTGATCGAGGAGACTCTTTCCGTCGCCGAGGCTGATGACTTGGCCAGCGTCTTCAAGGCGCTGGCCGACCCGGTGCGGTTGCGTCTATTGAGCATGATCGCCAGCGTTCCGGAGGGGGAGGTGTGCGCCTGCGACCTGACCAAGCCGCTCGACCGGAGCCAGGCCACCGTCAGTCATCATCTCTCAGTACTAGTCAATGCCGGCCTGATTACCCGGGAACAGAGGGGCAAGTGGGCCTGGTTCCAGGTGGCGATCGACCAGCGCGACTTAGTGCGTACGGTCCTGGGAGGTCAGCCTGTCGTCTCGATCTAGATGGCTCGCCCGGGCTCATATCTAAGCCGGTCTCTAACGGTCCGCCGGTCACCAACTTGCTCAAGGAATATTGACTCAGTATTCTTTGAGTAATGAACCTATCGGAGAAGGCGAGAGTCCACGCGGCACTCGGTGATGCGACCCGGCTAGCCATCGTGTCCGAACTGGAGCTGGGCGACCGCACCTTTCAGGAATTGTCAGCCATCCTCTCACTGCCCGGCAATCTTGTCGCCCACCACCTCGAGGTGCTGGAACGGGCCGGTCTGATCGAGCGCCATGTGTCGGAGGGTGATCACCGGCGTCGCTACATCTCGCTGAACCCGGAGCCTTTGTACGGATTGTTGCACTCTCGAGGGGTGGCAGCGGCTCACTCGGTGTTGTTCGTGTGCACCCACAACTCCGCCCGTTCGCAGTATGCAGCCGCCGCCTGGCGTCGCCGAACGGGGCTTGGTGCCGACAGCGCCGGCACC
>CAZPIZ010000126.1:0-4181 GCA_964586615.1 uncultured Acidimicrobiaceae bacterium
GGTGCCCTTCCGCCTTTTACCTCCGGCGGGCCTGAGTTACCCGGGTCAGACCACGGTCGGTCCGGCGTCACAAAGCGGGATGGGCACAACGGTCGCTAGACCGTCCAGACCCCCAGCAACTGACGAAACACAGCCCGGCCCCAGCTGATGCCTGGGCCGGTCACATATCTCGGAGGACCCCATCTCATGAGCATGCAAGGACCCCGCACTGCGGAGTGGTTTGAGCGCGCCCGAGCAAATCTTGTCAACGGAGTATCCAGCGGATTCCGCTATCTCGGCGATGAAGACACACTCGTCATCGATCGCGGCCAAGGCGGATACGTGTGGGACATGGATGGCAAGCGATACATCGATCTCCAGTGTGCGTGGGGGCCGATCATCCTCGGTCATGCCGATCCATTTGTGACCGAGGCGGTGGTGGCCGCGGCCAGGGAAGGAACCACCTTCGCCATGACCCAGCGCCGGGAGGTGGAAGCGGCTGAGGCGGTGCTGAAAGCGATCAAGTGGGCCGACCGGATCCGCTTCACCAATACCGGCACTGAAGCCACGATGCACGCCATCCGTCTGGCTCGTGGCTGGGGCGGCAGGGACCTGATCGTGAAGTTCGAAGGCCACTATCACGGCGCCCATGACTACGTCCTGTTCACCACCGCCGGAGCCCCTCCCGCCCATCTGGGTTCGCGCCTCCGTCCGATCCCGTATCAGGTTTCGTCGGGGATCCCTGACGGCATCCGTTCATACATCCGGACGCTGCCATTCAACGATGTCGAAGCCCTCGAGGACTTCTTCAGCGATCACGGTCATGAGATAGCCGCCGTCATCGTCGAACCCGCTTGCGGCAATGCCTTCGGGATCCTGCCCGAACCCGGATTCCTCGACGCCATCCGACGTCTGTGCAGCGAGTACGAGACGGTCATGATCCTCGACGAGGTCAAGACCGGCTTCCGATTCGCGCTTGGTGGTGGAGCCGAGACCTTTGGTGTGACCCCCGACATCGCCACCTATGCCAAGTCCCTTGGCAATGGCTTCCCAGTGGCGGCCATCGCATTGAGTTCAGCCATGGTGGAGGGCTGGCAACTGGGAGGGATCGCCCAGGCAGGCACTTTCTCCGGCAACGGTGTTGCAACCGCCGCCGCGGTCGCCACCCTCGACCAACTCACCAACACCGATGCCTACGACCGGATCGAGAAGGTCGGTAGAGCCCTGATGGAGGGCATCCAGCGGATCCTGGTCGAATACGGGGTGGAAGGCCAGGTGCTCGGGCATCCCTCCATGTTCGGAATCTTTCTTGGTGATGGCCGGCCGACCGAGTACCGGAATGTGGCCGGTCACGACGCCCGCCTCTACACGGCCGTGGTCGACGGCATGATTCGACGAGGGGTGATGCCCTGCATCGATGGCCGTGAACCCTGGTTCACCTGTGCCTCCCACACGATGGAGGACGTCGCCCTCACGCTGGAGGCGCTGTCCGACTCGTTGCTGGAGGCACTAGCGAGAGCCGGGAGCCTTCCGTCGCATCTCGACGAGGCTGAGTAACGGGTGAACGGATACGACTCGCTTTCCTTCTGGCATGACACGGCCGGTGAGGCCCTCGATCCCCGTCCTGGTCTACCGGGAGACACCGACGCCGATGTCGCCATCGTTGGTGCCGGTTACACCGGGTTGTGGACCGCCTACTACCTGAAGCGACAGCAGCCCGATCTGAGGGTGGTGGTCATCGAATCGGAGATCGCCGGTTTCGGTGCATCGGGGCGCAACGGGGGTTGGTGCCTCGGTGAGATCGCCGGCAACAAGGATCGGATGGCCCACCGGTATGGGCGGGACCCGGTAATCGCCCAGATGAGGGAGATGTTCTCCACCGTTGACGAGGTGGGGAAAGTGGTGGCTGCCGAAGCGATCGATTGTCATTTCCAGAAAGGTGGAATCCTCACGTTCGCCACCAACACCGCCCAGTTCGTAACCCTTCACAATTCGATTCAGCACGAACGCTCGTGGGGATTCGGCCCGGAGGATTACCGCTGGCTTGGCCCGGCGGAACTCTCGGAGCAGGGCCGTGTTGCCGAATCCCAGGGAGCTCTTTACACGCCGCATGGCGCCGCCCTCCACCCTGCCCGGCTCGCCCGCGGTCTGGCACGGGTAGTCGAAGCATTGGGAGTGCCGATCTATGAGCAGACCCGGGCAGACACCATCGAGCCAGGATCGGTGCGGACCGACCGGGGAGTGGTCAAGGCCGATGCGGCCTTGAGGTGCACCGAAGCCTTCACGGTTCAGCTACCCGGACAGAGCCGGACGTATATACCGGTCTACTCGTTGATGATCGCCACCGAGCCCCTCCCCTCCGGCTTCTGGGCAAAGGTGGGCTTCGAGGATCGGCAAACGTTCAACGATGCTCGTCGCCTGATTATCTACGGCCAGCGCACGGTCGATGGCCGCATCGCCTTTGGCGGTAGGGGTGCTCGCTATCACTTTGGTTCGAGGCTTGATCCCTCCTACGAACGCCAGCCGGCCGTGCACGATGCCGTCCGGAAGATCCTCTGGAGCCTCTTTCCCGATCTCGGAGATGCTGCCATTACCCACCGCTGGGGAGGAGCGGTGGCGGTACCGAGGGATTGGCAGCCGTCGGTCAGGTTCGATAAGGAGACCGGAGTAGGGCACGCCGGTGGCTACGTCGGCGACGGTGTCGCCGCCGCCAATCTGGCGGGGCGCACCCTGGCCGACCTGGTGCTCAATCAGGAAACCGATCTCACGCGTCTTCCCTGGGTGGGCCATCGGTCGAGACGGTGGGAGCCGGAACCACTCAGGTGGGTCGGCATCAACTCCGCCACTTCCCTTGCCCCTGCTGCCGATCGAGCCGAAGCCAAGAAGGGGCGGCCCAGCCGTCTCTACGGTGGGCTGTTGGACTTGCTCACCGGTCGATAGACCGAGGGCCAACTGCCAGTCCAACTTTGACCACCGCAGACCTGATACAAATAGTCCATGTCTTCAGTTCCCTGGTCGCTTCTACCCGACACAGCGGAGGAAGGAACAGCGGGGGAGCTGCTGATCGGCGGTTGCTCGACCCTGGACCTTGCCGCTCAGTTCGGGACACCCCTCTTTGTCTACGACGAGGCGCATCTGCGGGCGCGCTGTCGCCAGGCTCGGGCAGCCTTCGGGGAAGGGGCGGTTTATGCCAGCAAGGCCTTCCTCTGTCTGGCGATGGCCCGACTGGCCCACGAGGAGCAGATGAAGATCGATGTTGCTACGGGCGGAGAGATGTACGTCGTTCTCAAGGCAGGTGTCCCGGGAGACCGGTTGGTCGTTCATGGCAACAACAAGAGCGAAGCCGAGCTCGAGCAGGCAGCCGCCGCCGGGGCGGGGCGGTTGGTCATCGATAGCTTCGACGAATTGGAGCGAATCCGCCGGGTCCACGACCGCACCGGGCATGTCTTCGACGTGCTTCTGCGCATCACCCCCGGGATCGAGGCCCACACCCACCACTACGTCGCCACCGGGCAGGACGACTCCAAGTTCGGATTCACGCTGTCGAGCGGCGCTGCCTCCTCGGCGATTGCCGCCGCCCGAGCCCACCCCGGGATTCGCCTCAAGGGGATCCACCTCCACATCGGTTCGCAGGTGTTCCTGGTCGATTCCTTCGCTGCCGCCCTTGCTGCGGTGGGAGGCTTCGTCAAGTCGCACGGGCTCGAGGAGCTGTCGATGGGCGGCGGGCTGGGGGTGGCTTACGTCGAGGACGAAAAAGCGCCATCGATAGGCGATTACGCCCGCATACTCAACACCGCTGCCCGGGAGGCGGGAATTCAGGCGGCGTTGTCCGTGGAGCCGGGCCGCGCCATCGTGGCGGGTGCCGCGGTGACCCTCTACACGGTGGGGACCATCAAGAAAATACCTGCCATCCGCACGTACGTCGCAGTCGACGGTGGCATGAGCGACAACCCCAGACCGGTGCTCTACGGAAGTGGTTACGAGACCTTCCTTCCCCGAGCGGTCAAAGCCGATCGCTCCCTCAGGGTCCGGGTCGTCGGCAAGCATTGTGAATCGGGCGATGTGCTGGTTCGAGAGGGCGTTGTGCCCGACGACCTGGCGGTGGGGGATCTATTAGCAACCCCGGTCACCGGGGCTTATGGACACTCGATGGGCTCCAACTACAACAAGGTGCTGAGACCGGCGGTCGTATTCGTCGGTGA
>CAZPIZ010000126.1:4281-5711 GCA_964586615.1 uncultured Acidimicrobiaceae bacterium
CCATGAAGATCCACGGCGGCCAGATCATCGCCCGGGCGCTCAAGGCCGAGGGAGTCGACACCGTGTTCACCCTTTCGGGAGGCCACATCGTCGCCATCCTCGACGGCTGCGTTCAGGAGGGGATCAGGATCGTCGACGTGCGCCACGAGCAGGCAGCTGCCCACGCCGCCGAGGCCTATACGCGGCTGACCGGCAGACTTGGAGTCGCCGTGGTGACGGCAGGCCCCGGGGTCACGGACTCGATCACGGGGGTGGCCACCGCCTGGTTTGCGCGAACGCCGATGCTCTTGATCGGTGGGCGCCACTTCATTCGACAGGAGCTCAAGGGTGGCCTTCAGGAGATGAACCATCCGCTGTTATTCCAGGGCATCACCGCATGGGCAGCCACCGCCTGGGAGGTCGGCCGGCTCGCCGACTACATCGCCACCGCCGCTCGCCATGCCTTCTCGGGCAGGGGCGCTCCGGTTTTCCTCGACGTGCCCATGGATGTCCAGTTCGACATGATCGAAGAGGACGCGGTGATTTGGCCAACTGGCTATCGATCCCGAAACGCCCAGGGTGCCGACCAGGCAGGTCTCGATCGGATCGTGGACGCCATCGAGAACTCCTCCCGTCCGGTCATCTTCGCCGGGACTGGTTCTCGGGATGGAGCCGAGAACCGGCTCACCGAATTGGCCGAGGCCATAGGCGCTCCGACCTTTCTCAACAGCCGGGCTCGAGGTTCTCTGCCCCACGGTCATCCCTTGCTGGGTAACCATGCCCGCTCCCAGGCCATGGCCGCTTGTGATCTGCTGATCGCCCTCGGCGTCGACTGGGACTTCCGGACCAACTACGGGGAGCGGGTCAACCCGACGGCAACAGTCGTCCACGTAGACCTTGACTCCAACAAAATCGGGTGGAACCGATCCGTCGACATCGGCATCGTGGCCGATCCGATGATTGTGGTCGATCAGCTTGTCGGTCTGCCAGATCTACATGGTGGCCCCGATCGCAGCTGGGCAGATGAGATCGGCGACATCGAACGAGCCCGCCGCCAGGAGTTGGAAGGCGAGGCGGAATCGGCACCGGCCTCACCGGTCAACCCACAGCGATTCGGGCGCGAGGTCGGCAGGTTCTTCGGACCCGACGCCATCGTTGCCGTTGATGGTGGCGACATCGTCTCGACCACCGCTCGGTGGTTGCAGGTCTCGCATCCCGGACACGTCCTTGATCCGGGTCCCTTTGGAACCCTGGGAATCGGGGCCCCCTTCGCTCTGGCGGCGAAAGTGGTCTTTCCCGAGAAGTTGGTCGGCATCGTCTACGGAGACGGGGCCTTCGGATTCAACGGCTTCGAGTTCGACACTTTCGTCAGGTTGGGTTTGCCTGTGATCGGTGTCGTCGGCAACGACGGCGTCTGGGGCAACATCAAGACCTTCCACACGATGCTCTAT
>CAZPIZ010000127.1:0-5678 GCA_964586615.1 uncultured Acidimicrobiaceae bacterium
AAGTAGAGGGTTCGTCCTTCGGGCATCATCAGGGCGCGATCGGGACCGAGGGCAGCCACGAAGTCCGTGTCGTGACTGACGAGGATGATGGTGCCCTGGTACTGCTCCAGCGCCTGGAGGAGTGACCCCTTGGCCTGGGGGTCGAGGTTGTTGGTGGGCTCGTCGAGCAGCAACACGTTGGGACCGCCGAGCACGACCATCGCCAAGGCCAGCTTGGTCTTCTCCCCTCCCGAGAGGGTGGCTGCGTCCTGTTCGATCTTGTCGGCCAGAAGGAAATGACCCAGCATGGTCCTCAACGTCTGGTCGGGTTGGTCGGAGACCTGTCGCAAATGGTCGAGAACCGTCACCTCCGGGTGGATCTGCTCGTGCTCCTGGGCGTAGTAGCCAAGGCGGGCGTTGTGACCCAGCTTGACCTCCCCCAGATCGGTCGTCTCGACCCCGGCCAGGATGCGAAGAAGTGTGGTCTTGCCTGCCCCGTTCAAGCCAAGGATCAGAAGCCTTTCGCCCCGGTTGAGGTCGACGTCGACATCAACAAAGACCAGGTTGTCGCCAAACGATTTGGCCAGCCCGTGTCCGGTCAATGGGGTCAGGCCCGATGGTTTCGGCTGCGGGAATCGGACAGCCACCGACTTGCCGCGCTTGTGGACCTCGACCAGATCGCGCTTCATCCGCTCGACCCTCGTCTCCATGGCCCGGGCCACCTTGGCCATCTTCTCGGTGGTGCCCTTGAAACGGCGGATGTTGAACTGGAGACGGTCGATGGCTTCGTCCTGGTGCCGGCGCTCCCGTTCTCGCTGTTCGCGACGACGGGCCCGCTCGACCAGGAAACCGGAGTAGTTGCCCCGGTAGGCCTCGAGCCTGCCCCCTTCCAGCTCGAGAATCGAGGTGATGGCGGTGTCGAGCAAAGGGAGGTCATGGCTGATGAGAAGGATCCCGCCCCGATAGCCGGATAGGTAGTCGACCAACCATGCCTTGGCATCGAGGTCGAGGTGGTTGGTGGGCTCGTCGAGAAGAAGGGTCTCGGACTCGGCGAAAAGAATCCGGGCTAGCTCCACCCGGCGTCGCTGACCCCCGGACATGGTCGCCACCGGCTGATCGAGTTCGGCCGTTCCGATCCCCAGGTTGGCGGCCACCTTCTTGGCTTCGGCCTCGGCGATGTAGCCACCTTTGGTCTCGAACTCGTCCTGAAGCCTGGCATACCTGCGGATGGCCTCATCACGGGGGACCCCGTCGAGCCGTTCCATCTTGTGGCGGGTGTCCTCGATCTTGCGGAGCATGGCCCCGATCTGGCGGGCGGCGAGGATCCGTTCGAGGGCGGTCATGTCGGGCCGTTCCAGGTCGGGGAGCACCGCCTCCTGAGAGAAGTAGCCGAGGTTGCCGCTGCGTAGAACCGTTCCGCCGGTGGCCGGGGCATAACCCACCAGGGTCCGGACCAGCGTGGTCTTACCCGCCCCGTTGCGTCCAACAAGCCCGATCTTGTCGCCGGGTTGCACACTGAAGGAGGCCTCCTCGAGGAGGAGGCGCGTGCCTAGCTCGATACGCAGATCTCTCACTACCAACATTTCTCAACACCCTGGCAATCAGGCCCGAACCCCTGAACACGCCGCCAGCAGGCAGAGAAAAACCAATATTGAGGTGCGTTTGATCACCGGATAACTCTACGGGATCGCCGGTTTTCTCTCGCTCCATTAAGAGCGCGGCCACCAGATCGTCACCAGACTTCGACCCTCGGTGCCGACCTGGAGGCCGTCCGGACCGGTGAGGATGTCAGGCTCCAACAGGTGCTCGAGCTCTGCCCATCGATCGGAGCCGATCAGCAATCGGCGACCATGGAACTCGAGGATCTCGTCCATTGACTCGAACCAGAGGTCGCTCGGGCGCTGCCAGTGCTCGACATTCGGCTCCACCCCCACCACCTCTCTGACCACATTCACCAGATCCTCCCAACTGGGGCCGGGGGGGCGATCGAGACCGTGCAATGCCTGGTAATAGGGCCCGAGATGAACCCAGGGGTGGCGGTCGGTCATCTCGATCACAACTCCGACCGAGGCACGGTCACTCATGGCCGCCAGAAAAGGTCCGATGTCGGCCACGTCATAGACGACATGGGCGCACATCGCCACCTTGTGCGGTGCAACCAAATTGGCCGATTCGGGCCAGCGCCCGTCTATGACGGTGACGGGCAGACCGACACTGATGTCTCGAAGCCCATCGAGCATGGTCGGGCTGGGTTCGACAGCAGTAACCGGATGCCCGGCTCGGGCCAGCGGCAGCGATGCCCTACCAGTCCCGGCACCGATATCGAGGATGGTCCCGGCGGGCCCGGCGAGCCTGGAGACCGTTTCCGTGGTTGGCGTCTGCCGATCGGAAGCGAGAGCGACCGCGGCCCGGCGCCTCCAGAGCGAAGTCGGCCAGCCGTAGGGCGATTCGGGGGCGGCGTCGAGCAGATGTTGAGGTATGACCCAGGCTTCCAATTGCCGCTGCCAATGGCTGGCCGCGGGACCATCGTTCACCGCAAGCCGGCAAAGAGGTCGGTCTCGGGCAGGGCGCTCTCCACGCTCGAGAACACCCGGACAAAGCTCTCCGTGCCGTAGACATCAATGCGTTCCTCTTCCGGAACCTTGAAAAGCAACCAGTCGGCGGGGATCTGGGTCCGATGAGCTTGAAGTGCCTCGAGCTTGAGACCTACGAATTCGGAAACATCGACGACCGCCGAGATCTCCTCGTCGGGGAAACCCCGCTGCGACCGCCAGAGATACTCATCGTTCTTTTCAGGGACGTCGTCCTCGGGATCGGCCTCATCCTCCCAGTACTTCATCATCTTTCGTGTTCGCTCCCGTCCCCACGCCGTCCAATACAGCTTGGCCGGAGCCCAGTACTCCTGATCCTCTTCCACCGGAAACCATCCCAGATCGCGAGCGCCAAAGAACGCAGCCACACCGACCCGGTGGACATTGATGTGATCGGGGTGGCCGTATCCCCCAAAGGGGTCATAGACCGTCATCACCTCGGGCTGGTACTTCCGGATCAGCCCCACCAAACGCTTGGTGGCCTCGGTGAAGTCGGCTTCCCAGAACGCTTCGGGGTGTGAGTTGGCCTCGGTCCCCATCATCCCTGAGTCCCGATAGCCAAGGAACTCATGGTGCTTCACCCCGAGGACCGACAGGGCCGTCGCAATCTCCTGGGCCCGCATCTCGGCCAGCTTGGGCTTGAGGGAGTCGGGGTCGTCGTAGTTGTGGATCTCACCTTCCGCCCCGTCGGTGGCGGTGACAACCACGACCTGTTCACCAAGACGGGAATAGTGAGCGAGCACCCCACCGGTGCTGATGACCTCATCGTCAGGATGGGCATGGAAGGCAAGCAGTCCTGGCATGGAGACGGACGGTACTAGAGCGATCGGGACAATCGATCCGGAGCAGAGGCGCCCCAGTCAGGGGGTCCCGGCTGAAGCCTCGCCCTTCCTGAGACCTTCGAGTTGGGCCGCGTGTTCCTCCAGATGACCCACCACAAAGTCATCGAGGATTCGCTCCGTTGGGATCGGCCCGAGGCTCGAATGAAGACCGACCGTCTCCGACCACCCTTCGGGGAGAGCCGAAAGAAACCGACGAAAGTCGGTTAGGTCGGATTGAACCTCATCCCAGAGGACGTCCGGCGGTGTATGCAGACCCTGCTCGATGCCGGCGGTGCGGCTGGGATCGGAGCGGGTGCGGCCGAAAGGGACTGGATCCCCTTGATAGGCGTCGACGACGTCACCGGCCTGTTCGGTCCAGAACTGGATGAACTCGGCGATGTGACCCCAGACCTGACCGGCCTCCCACCGCTCTCCCGTCGCCGGGTCGGCCTCAGTAAGGCCTCCGGCATTGGGGGTCAGGCCTTCGGTGGGGGTGGCCAGAGCTTCGAGACGATCCTCGACGGCGTCGATACGGGCAAGCCAGGACTCGAGATCAGCCATAAGTGACGTCGACCCTACCGCCACTTCGCCAATAGGAGCCCTCCGCCCTGGTCAGAAATCCTTCGTCGACCATGTAGCGGCGCAGGGCGGCGTAATCGGGATGAAAGGTCTGGATCGTTGAGTTCACCTGCTTTTCCGAATAACGCAGTCCCACCTCGAATTCGTGAGCCAAGCGCTCGAGAACCACGGTTCGGGCGGCCCGGCTGACCGGGATCTCCATCAGCTGGCTTCCGGTGAAGTAGCGGCCGAGAATCTGTCGTTCTCCGGGGGTCCAGGGACCCTCGAGCACCTCCGACGAAACAAGCTCCTCACGCGGCAAAGAGGCGGCAAGGGTGCGCAGGGCGGAGCGATCGAGGCTGAGGTGTTCGTCCAACAATCCGGCCTCGACGAGACGGCCCACGGCCCGTCGGACCTGACCCACCGTCATCGACAAACGATGGGCGGCTTCGTCGATATCAAGGGGCCCCGTGCCAGCCAAACCCAGAACCGCCAGCCGATCTGGATCGACCACAAGGCGGAGGAATTCGGCGGGAGTCAAATTCACTTCCCAAGGGTAGAAGAGTTGACGGAACGCTCAGTTGCCGTTCACGTGACGGTTATCTCCAGCCGCTACACATGGGTCGGCTCCAGCGGAGCAAGCCAGGCACAATCTGGCGCAATCCTCCTCCCAGGGACCTCAGGCCGGCGACAAAGCCGGCCTGAGTGTTGTCTCAAGAGCCGGGACGCACCGGCGCCGCAATAAGGTGAAAGGGTGCCTCGCCAAACCTTCATGCACCGGGTCGTGAAGGCGGTTGAGCCGGATCAGGTCTGGAAGGCCTTGCAGCGGCCGGAAAGCTGGAGCCGAATCGGTGGGGTGAGCAAGATAGAGCAACCCACCTTCGATGCCAGGGGTGAGATCACCGGGTACCGATTCACCATCGAGATCGGCGGGAAAACCCACGTCGGAACGGCGACGAGGTCAGAAACAACCCCTGGCCGCCGGGTGGCGATGACCATCGATTCCGATCAGATGGGGGGTCTGATCGATGTCGACCTCGAGCCGGCCAACCATCAAACCGCGGTTACGGTGGCGATGACCGTCCAATCGAAGAGTCTGATGACGGCCATCGTGTTCCCGATGATTGTTGGAGCGATCGCCTCCGGATTCAACGATGCGGTCGAGAGGTTCGCAGCCGAACTGGCCGCCGAGACCTAGGTCTCTTCCTTGGCCGCCAGGGTCGTAGCCAAACGGGCCGCGTCCTCTTTGGTTCCGGTTGAGATCTGGGCCCGATCGGTGAGCAGGGTCACCTGGTTCTTGAGCACCTGGAGGAAGCCGCCGTGCACACCGATAGTGGTTCTCGACCCGTCGGATCCTTCCACCTCGACGGCCGACGTGACGAGGGCGGCCAACAATGGTTCGTGGTCGGCCATGATCCCGATCTCACCGTCGGGAGTGCGAGCGACGACGAAGGTCGCCTCTCCCGACCATACGGTCGCTTCGGGCGAGACCACGTCGACCCGAAAGGGCTTGGCCACTAGGCGACCCCCACCCAACGATCCCCGTTCTGGCGCGGCAAAACCGGGCCATAGCCCCATCCTGCCGTGCCAAAACGGGTTGAGAACCTCATTAGGCGCCGACCTTTTCCATCTCACGAGCCTTGGCGATCACATCTTCGGCGTCACCAACCATGTAGAACGCCTGCTCCGGATACTGATCCATGTCGCCAGCGAGAATCGCCCGGAACGA
>CAZPIZ010000128.1:0-3424 GCA_964586615.1 uncultured Acidimicrobiaceae bacterium
CCGTCTTCGTGATCGAGCTCCTTGGGGATCATCCGGAACCGGCGGATGGTCTCGACCCGGGCAAACTGCTCGTTGGCCTCGTCAACCACCTTCTGGATCAGCTCCAACACTTCCGGCTTCTCGGACAGATCGCGATAGGTCGTGTACGGAATCCCGCGACGTTGGGCCCAGTCTCCCACGGTGTCGAACTCGATCCCGATCAGAGCCGTCAGATAGTCGCGGCGATCACCGACCACCATCGCTTCTCTCACATAAGGCGAAGCTTTCAGCTTGTTCTCGATCTCCGAAGGGGAGACGTTCTTCCCCCCCGAGGTGATGATGATGTCTTTGATCCGATCGACGATCTTGACGTGGGTTCCATCAACCCAGACGCCGACGTCGCCGGTCTTCAACCAACCGTCTTCGGTGAAAGCGGCGGCGGTCTTCTCGTGCAGATTCCAATAGCCCTTGAACACACCGGGGTGCTTGGTTTGGATCTCACCTGTCTCCCCGTCGATTCGGAACTCGGTGCCGGGGTAGGGGACGCCAACCGTGCCAAGTTTCATGACCCCGGCCGGATTGAAGGTGGCAATGGCCGAGTTCTCGGTCATCCCGTACAACTCATACACCGGGACCCCGAGCCCAATGAAGAACTCGAGGACCTCCGGTGCGATCGGGGCCGCTCCCGAGCCGGCCCAGCGACAACGCCGCAACCCGATCCGTTCGAGCAGCGCCCGAAAGACGAGCGGGTACCCGACCGCATAGAGCAGTCGGGAGCTCACGGTGTGGTTGCCCCCGTTTGCGACCTTCTTCCGGCCGATGACCCGAGCCAGCTTCATCCCGAGCCCGAACCAGATGCGTTTGAAAGGTGTGGCGTCGCTCCCCTTGATAAGGACCCCGGCGTGCATCTTCTCCCAAATGCGAGGAACCGCGAAGAAGAGGGTCGGTTGGATCTCGCGCAGGTTTTGTTGGACCGTCTCAATCGACTCGGCGAAGTTGAGCACCGTGCCGCAATGGGCCAAGGTCCACGTCGAGAAGATCCGCTCGGCGACATGACAAAGCGGCAAATAGGTGAGGATCTGGTCATCCGGCCCCGGTTTCTTGTTACCTGGGATCCGACCGTCGACCATGATCACCTGCTCGGCGCAGTAGATGAAGTTGGCGTTGGTGAGCATCGCTCCCTTGGGAGGGCCGGTGGTGCCCGAGGTGTAGACGAGGGTCATCAAATCGTCGGCCGTCGCTTCCGACATGCTGGCTTCCACGGCCTCGGGGTTCTCGACGCGGTGGCGACGACCCATCTCCAGGAAGTCCTCCCAGAGGATGAACCGGGGATCATCTCGCCACGCCCGGAATCCTCGCGGCTCGGCATGGATGATCTTCTCGAGGTTGGGAAGAGAGTCGATGACCTCCATGACCTTGTCGGCCTGTTCCTGGTCCTCGGCCAAATGGACCTTGGATCCGGAATCGGCAAGCAGGTACCGGACCTCGGGAGCCGGATTGGTCGGGTAGAGACCAACCGTCACTCCCCGAATGGCGACGGTAGCCAGGTCCAGGATCACCCATTCGGGTCGATCCTCGGAATGGATCGAGACCCGATCACCGGGGCGGACCCCAAGAGCGAGCAAGCCGTGGGCGGCAGCAAGGACGTCGTCCCAGAGCCTGGCCCACGTAATCTCACGCCAGATCCCGAGATCCTTTTCTCGCATGGCGACGCCCTCTGGCGTCCGCTCTGCCCATTCTCGAGCCTTCGACGCAACCGTGGGATGCCCGGTTCGCTGGGCGGGGGCTGGTGCGCGTTCTGCAACGGCCGTCACAAAGTCCTCCCAAGTTGGAACCCGAATCGCTGGCGCGGCGGACGATAGACCTGGAGCCTCAGCCCCCGCTGGATTGGCCGGGGGAGAAAATCAGGCTCCTTTGACCCACTCCCCACCTCCCGGCCAATGCTCCTTTTTCCAGATGGGAGCCTTGGCCTTGAGTTCATCTATCAGAAACCGACTCGCCTCGAAGGCAGCATCACGATGGGCGGCCGAGACCGCCACGGCCACCGAGGGCTGACCGACGGCGACATCCCCGACCCGGTGTTCGATCGCCACCGCCACCAGATCCCACTTGTCAGCGGCCACTGCGACCAGTTCTTCGATCTTCTCGACGACAACACCGGGATATGCCTCGTACTCGAGGTGGGTCACCCCGGTCTTGTCTTCGGAGTGGTCACGGGCGGTCCCCAGAAACAGCACAACCGCTCCCGCCGAGGGATCACCCACCTCAGCCAGGAGGGCGGTCACATCAATTGACTCAGCACTGATGGCCACCCGACTCCGTATTCCGCTGACCTCCATAACATCGAGTGTATGGCGCCCTGCCTGTTCTGTACTGCCGACTGCCGACTGCCTACTGCCTACTGATGTCCGACGATCTCTTCTCACGCCTCTTCGAGCTGTTCAATCAGCCCGGTCCGGTCAACTGGAAGCTGGCCGGTGAGGTAGCCCGTCATCTGGCCGGTGAGCGAGAAGCGGTCGATCCCTGGGCGGCCGAAGAACAACGAGAACTCGTGCGACTGGCCGAGTACCGGCTCGAGGGGGCGGCGTCGTTCCCGGTGGCGCCTGCTTCCGAAGTGATGGTGATCGACTCACAGCAATGGGTGGAGCTGGTGATGCCCGGATTCGGCTATCTAGCCGAGGCCGTGGCGGAGGCTTCGAGTGGCGTTCAGACCGGTCCCGGGATTCCCGGCATCGGAGCGACCATGGCAGGAATGCAGGTCGGATCCTTGATCGGCACCCTCTCCCGGCAGGTACCGGCGACCTTCGAGTCCGGCTATCCGGTGGATCCTCCCGGACCGCTGCTGGTGATAGGACCAGGAGTCGATCGGATCGTCAGGACCACCGGGGCCGCTGCCCGGGACATACGGTTATGGGTGGCGGCCGAGGAGGTCGCCCACCGGGCCCTTTTCGGGGTTCCCTGGCTTCCCGAGCACCTGGCAAGACTGATGAGCGCCTACTCGGCGCATCTGCTCCCCGATCCCGAGAAGCTGATGCGGATGTTCAACGAGGATCCGGAGCGGATGAGTGCCAACTTTGGCGACCAGCAAAGTCTGAACGGGCTCTTGGAGAATGAGGAGTCGGCTCCACACCGATCGGCTCTTGAGGCCTTCCTGACCGTTACTTCCGGCTATCGACATCTCCTCGCCAAACAGGCGGTGGGCAACCTCCTGCCCGACATCGACGCATATAGCTCCCCGCAACCCGAGACACCCGGCGGCCTCGGCCTTCCGGTGTCGAACCATGAGTTAGCCCGGGCCGGAGCCGGCTTCTGCGCCGACATCGAGCGGCGCTACGGACGGGACGCCCTCGACGACCTGTGGCACGGACCCGAACAGCTTCCGACCGCAGAAGAACTGGCCGACCCTGTTGGTTGGGCCGCACGTGTCCTTCTCGAAGGCCTATGA
>CAZPIZ010000128.1:3524-5626 GCA_964586615.1 uncultured Acidimicrobiaceae bacterium
ATCCCGCCCTCGGCTGTGTCCCACACGAGGGTGACAGTGCCGGGCCGGAACCAGCGAGAGTACTTACCGAGATTGGCGGTCCAGGTCTTGGCATCGGAGATACCGCTCACCGAGAACCGGCCGGGGACGTGATAGAGGGCGAAGGCGAAGAACCCGTCGGAGTAATACCCCATCTCCCCGTCGTGGTTCCAGCCATAGACATCGAGACGGCGAAAGGCGCCGAGCTCGACTGGAAAGACCTCCTCGGGAAAGTCTGTGTCCTTTTCCAGCTTCCGGACCTCGCCGGAACTGCCGCTAGGGACCCGGGGAGTCCCTGGTACGAAAGACGTCATGCGGGTAGTGCAGTAGACGGAGCCGTCCGAGTTGAGAGTCTCCGAGCGAAGCAAGGCGCCAGTTTCCTGGTCGAACGTGAGCCTCACCCGCGCCTTGCCGCCGGTGGTCAGGGTGAGCCGGTCGGCGAGCCTCTCCAGATAGGTCACCTCTTCGGCCGTGCTGACCTGATAGCCCACCGGTGGTTTGGTGGCAGCGGCCACCTGAACTGCGGTGGCAGAGCCGGCGGGCCCGGTAATGGCCAGCATCCCGGCCCCGGCTGACACGGCGGGAGCGCCGTCGACACCAGCGGAGATGTAGAGCACCCCACCCTTCTGGGCAAGGCTGGCGGCCGAGTCGCGCAGGCCAACCGGGGTATTGCAGGTCAGCACCTGATCGCCGGAAAACTCGGCGGTGGCAGCCCTCTCAAAGTATGAGGCGAGATCGCCCTCGGCGGCCGCAGCCGACAGCGCCGGGACCAGGAGGGTCCCCGCTATCAGCCCGGCGATGATGCGGGCACCCCGGCTGCGGGTCATCCGTTGACCCCCGACTCATTGTCGTTGCCGAATATGAGGCTCTCCAGCGGCACCAGGCGGCCGGTCTGGTTCTGGTCGAGCGATGCCCGGGCCCGATACGAAATGCTGAATTCGTCACCCGATAGGGCCACCACCTCACCCGGAGCGGACAGCGCAGCAAAGAAGAGGACGGTCGCCACGGCCGCGGCAGCCGCGCCCACCAGCACCCGCGGTCGACGATAGACCGGGCCGGCCGCCGGGGCCTTGCCTGTCAATTCGGGGGGCAGCTCCAACATCGGCAGTGCCCGCAGACGGGCACGGACGAACATCATGTCGGAAAGCTCATCGCGACAGAGATCGCACCCCGCAATATGCGATTCCGCCTGGCGCCGCTCCAACGCAGGCAGCTCGCCATCGAGATAGGCCGAAACCACCTCTCCGAGATGGCGGGACACGGGATGCTCGGAGCTCACGTCAGCCTCTCCCGCAGCAACCGGCGGCCACGATGGATCCGGCTACGAACGGTTCCCACCGGAATCGCCACTGCTTGAGAAATCTCCTCGTAGGAGAGCCCGATGACGTCGCACATGACTACTGCTTCCCGAAACTCGTAGGGAAGATCGGAGAGTGCCTTCTGGATGTCCTCGTCGAGACGGAGGTTCGACAGGACTTCGTCGGGAGCAGGAGATGAGAAGCTTGCAAGAACCTGGTCGGCATCGTCCGGAAAGGGAAAGGTCGGACGGCGGCGGCGCTTGCGGACCTCGTCGAGAAAGGCATTCCGTGTGATTCGCCACAGCCAACCATCGAACGAACCGGGCTGGTATTCGGCCATACCGCTGCGGACGCGCAACAAGACCTCTTGAACAAGGTCGCTGGCATCGTGCGGGTTGCCAGACAGGCGATAGGCGTAGTTGTATATTTTGCGGCCATGGCTCCGCGCCACCTCTTCCCAGGTGAAGGGAAAGGTCTCAGACATAGGACCTCATCGCCTCAACGAACTGGGGCCGCCAGAAGTTCCTGTTAACCAGGCTTAAGGCTGGAACTAGCTGCTGTTTTCGGTCTTGGGCGGAGTCTCGCTGGTGGCTGCTGCCTCTTCGGAGCCTTCTTGTATGCCCTTTCTGAACTCCTTGGCCGACGCTCCGAGCGATCGGGCGAGTTCGGGCAGTTTGCGGGCGCCAAAAATCAACAGAACGACCACCAGGATGATTATCCACTCGGGGCCTTTGGGAGAGAACATACGGGCTAAAGCCTCCTTGGCACTGCAAGCTTACCCCCAAT
>CAZPIZ010000129.1:0-4227 GCA_964586615.1 uncultured Acidimicrobiaceae bacterium
TCACTCGACGAGATGATCAGACGCATAGAACCGGTGCTACCCGATGGGGTCGAGGCGGTCTCGGCCCAAAGCGCTGCCGAAGAACAGCTTGCGACCTTCAAGGACGCTCTCGGGTTTCTCAACACCTTCCTCCTCGTATTCGCCGGCGTCACCGTATTTGTGGCGGCATTCCTGATACAGAACACCTTCCGGATCATCGTTGCTCAGAGAACCCAGGAACTGGCGATGCTGCGCGCGGTTGGGGCTTCCCGTCGCCAAGTGATCGGAATGGTCCTGGGCGAAGCCACGATGGTGGCGGTGATCGCTTCGGTGGCGGGGCTTGGCCTCGGGGTGATTCTTGCCCAGCTGATCCGCGGACTGCTCTCCTTTGGCGGTGCGCTGCCTTCGGCCCCCCTGCACCTGGCCGGCCGAACCGTGCTGGTCGGGATGGGCACCGGACTCGTTATCACGGTGGTCTCGGCCTTCGTGCCCGCCAGGTCGGCCTCGAAAGTCCCCCCGGTGGCCGCCCTCCGGAGAGTGCAAGCTCCCGACACGAGTGGGTCACTGAGGCGGAGGGGGGTGGCCGGTCTGGCCGTGTCGGCCCTCGGTCTGGCCGTATTGGCGGTGGGGCTGGTGCTGGAACGCGACGATCAGACCATTCCCGACATCGCCCTGGTTGGCGCCGGAGCCGGGCTCATCTTCATCGGGGTGGCCGTTCTGACAGCCGTGGTGGCGAGGCCGGTCACGGCTCTGATCGGCGCTCCGCTTAAGGCAACCGGGGTTCCGGGTCGGCTTGCCGTCGACAACGCCGGACGTAGTCCCCGCCGAACCGCGGCAACGGCATCCGCTCTCATGGTGGGACTGGCCTTGGTCGGCTTGACCCTGGTGCTGGCCGACTCCCTCAAGACCACCGCCTCCCGTCTCCTGGAGGAGCGATTCCGGGCAGACCTGGTGATCTCACCGGCCGGCTTCGGCGGCAGCCGGCTTTCCCCCGAATTGGCGGCGCGGGTGGCCGAGCTGCCCGAGATCAGGCTTGCCTCGGCGGTCCGGGGTGGTCAGGTAGAAGTACGAGATGAGACCCGGTTTCTGATCGGAGGCGACCCGGTCGCCCTGGTGGAACTGGTCGACTTCACGATCAAGGAAGGCGCCATCACCGACATCGGTCCAGAAAGCATCGGCATTCGTCAGGGCCTGGCCGATGACCTCGGGTTGCACGTTGGTGACGAACTCACGGTGCGCTTCGCCAGAACCGGTGACCAGGTCTTCGAGGTTGCCGCCGTTTACGACGCCCGGGGGCTGGGGGCGGGGCTGATGGTCGATCGTCCAACCTTCGCCACCAACTTCACCGAACAATTCGATGATCAGATTTTCATCGAGCTGGCAGAGGGCGTCTCGCTCGAGGAGGGAAAGGCGGCGGTCGAGGCAACCGCCAAGACATTTGTCGGTGCCGAGGTTCTCGATCAATCGGAGTTCCGCGAGCAGGCCTCGTCGCAGATCGATCAGCTGGTGCGTTTGGTCTTCGGTTTGCTCGGGGTGGCGGTGGTGATCGCCATCTTTGGAATCACCAACACCCTCTCCCTATCGGTGCTGGAGAGGACCCGTGAAATCGGGCTGCTCCGCGCGGTCGGCATGAGCCGGCGTCAGCTCCGACGGTCGATCACCTGGGAGTCGGCCCTGATCGCCGTCCTGGGAGCAACGATTGGGATGGGACTCGGTTTGTTCTTCGCCTGGGCTGTGGTGGCCGCGCTCGAGGACGACGTGCTGCGGTTGTCGATTCCATGGAGTCAGGTTGGTCTGGCGTTGGCAGCCGCCGGGCTGGCAGGGGTGATCGCCGCCGTGATTCCGGCCTGGAGGGCGTCACGGAAAGACATCCTCGACGCCATCGCTTACGAATAGGAGATCAGACGGACGGCGGAGGACGGAAGACGATATGACTCAACCTTTAACCGAGAACGAACGATTCCCTTCGTACGATCTCTCGTTGCGCGTGATTCACCTCCCATGAGCTCTGCTTTTTTCCTTGTCTACGCCGTTCTGGCCTTGTTTGCGGCGTTCAACGCCGTCCGGGGGGCCTCTCCCCCAACCTCCCGTTTCCCTGCCCTGTGGCTCCCGGCTGTGCTGGTAGCCGAGGCGCCCTGGCTGTGGTTTCTCCTCCGGACCATGGTCGGAGCCGGGTTCTTCGCCCTGGGAGCACTAGACCTTTCGATGGGAAGGCTTGCCCTGGGGATGCTCGTAATTGCCCAGATACTTCAACTCGAACTCATCCGGCGCGTCGCTGCCTCCGCTCGTGCCCTCGGACCTGGGCGTGCCCGGGCGCTGTGGTGGGAGCGATTGACCGGATGGCCCTACCGCGTCCCGAAGAACGTCGAACGAGCCGCCCACATCGAGTACGGCGCGGGGCTGACCCTTGACGTCTACCGGTCGCGTCGCCCGTCCGATGAGCCGGCTCCCTGCCTCGTTTACGTTCACGGGGGAAGCTGGGGCGGGGGCGATCCCCGCCGCGTCTTCCGAACGGTTGTCCATCACCTGGCCTCGAAGGGGTGGGTGGTTGTAACGATTCGCTATCCCTTGTCGCCGACGGCCACGTTTCCCGAACATGTCGTAGGCGTCAAACAAGCCGTGCATTGGGTCAAGACCGACGGCGTGAGCGATTTCGGCTTGGACCCGGAACGAGTTGCCGTGGCCGGAGGGTCGGCCGGTGCCCATCTGGCATCGCTGGCGGTTTTGTCCATCGGCAACTACCAACCCGGTTTCGAATCAGCTGACACCTCGGTGAAGGCTGCCATCGTCCTCTACGGGATCTACGACTTCGTCAATCGCAACCAGACCAGATTCGACTGGCCCCTGATTCCGAATCGGGTCATGAAGGCGACCGTGGCCGAAGCCCCCGATCGCTACCGGGAGGCCTCCCCTATCGATCAGGTGCGCGGCGATGCCCCACCGTTCCTGGTGGTCCACGGGACCAGCGATTCATTGGTCCCGATCGCCGAGGCGGAATTCTTCGTAGAGGCACTGCGAGCAGCAGGCGGTCCCGTTGAATTCCTTCCCGTTCAACGGGCTCAACACGCCTTCGACATTCTGGGCGGGGCGCGGACCAGAGCCCTGGCGGTTCGGATCGAGCGGTTCCTCGCTTCAACCGTGTTCGAGAAGGCCCCGGAACCGCTCCCCTCCGACGTAAAGAAGTCGGACGCGGCATGATGGGGTATGCAGAAAATTGCTGTCGGCACCGAAAAGGGTGCCTACTTCCTCGATAGAAAGAACGGGTGGAAGGTCAACGGACCGAACTTCCCGGGCTGGAAGGTATCGGCGTTTGGCCGGGCCCCCGATGGAACCCATCTAGCGGCCCTCGGGTCGAATTGGTTCGGGGCCTCGGTTCATCGCAGCAACGATCTCGACAAGTGGGAACAGGTCGAGTCTGGTCCCTCCTATCCCGCCGATCTTGGCCGCAAGCTCACCCAGATCTGGACGTTTCACACCTCCGGAAACAAGGTCTTTGCCGGTGTAGACGAAGCGGGCTTGTTTGTGTCCGAGGATCAGGGCATCACCTGGCAACCGATCACCTCTCTAAACGAGCATGAATCGCGGCACGCCTGGAACCCCGGGTTCGGTGGCCTTTGCGCCCATCACATCCTCACCGATGGCGATCGAATTTGGGTTGGGATCTCGGCGGTGGGGGTCTTCCGCTCTGATGACGGTGGCAAGACCTTTGGCCGCTTCGACGAGGGGGTCACCCCTTCCGCAACCCCGAACGAAGACGGCACCGGTGCCTATGGTTGGTGCGTCCACGGACTGGTCGCCGATCCACAGGATCCAGGACGGATCTGGCGCCAGGACCATCAGGGGGTTTTCCGCACCTTGAATGGTGGCGATAGTTGGGATCGGATCGAGTCCGGGCTTCCTTCACGATTCGGGTTCCCGATCCGCCGCCACCATGCCAGCCAGACCTTGTTCGTGGTTCCGCTCGAGGCCGACGAGAACCGCGTGCCATCGGAAGGCCGATTGGCTGCCTACCGATCGACCGATGCCGGTGACACCTGGAACGTGGCCGGCAAAGGATGGCCCAGCGCCGAGCAGTTCACCGGAGTGCTCCGTAACGCAATGGAAGTCGATCCAGATGGAGGGGTCGTGATGGGAACGACCAGCGGCCAGGTTTATGTCAGCGACGATGTCGGAGACACCTGGCAACAGCTGCCGTTTTCCTTCCCGAGGATCCTGACCGTCGCCGCCATCTGATGCCAAGGGTGACTG
>CAZPIZ010000129.1:4327-5605 GCA_964586615.1 uncultured Acidimicrobiaceae bacterium
GGGTCGTCGTTGTCGACCCCCTCCCACCCTTGACCCTGACGTCGGACAAGTCGACCGAGTGCTATCGCAATTGGTGGCCCAACGCACCGATGGTCGGTTTGATGAACCGATCGATCGACCTGCTGGAGGAGATGGCGATTGAAAGCGACAATGCCTTTCATCTCAGTCGCCAGGGCTATCTGTATGTGACGGCCGATCCCGATCGACTCCGGAGCATGGAGACCGACGGCGAGCTGATCTCCAAAGTGGGGGCTGGTGAGTTACGCAAGCATCCGGGGCCGTCCGAGTATCGATTCAACGACCGCTCGGATCCACCGAAGGGCGCTGATCTGTTTCTGGATGGGAACGACCTGCGTCGGTTCTTTCCCTTCCTCACCGATCAGGCCGTGGGCGGAATCCATGCGCGAGACGCAGGCTGGTTCTCGGCCCAGCAACTGGGTGCCTGGATGATCGAGAGGGCCCGCGAGCATGGCCTCGAGATCATCAAGGCCGCCGTGAGCGGCGTGTCCACCGATGGCGGATCGCCCAATAGAGGCTCAGTCGGCGGAGTCCAACTCGACAGCGGACAGGAAATCCAGACTCCCGTCTTTGTCAACGCTGCCGGACCGATGCTGGCTCCGGTCGCCCGGCTGGTCGGGGTGGAGCTGCCGGTCTTCTCCGAGGTTCACATAAAGGTGGCTTTTCGCGACCATCGAGGGGTCATCCCCCGCCGCTCACCGATGGTCATCTGGTCAGATCCCCAGACGTTGACCTGGTCGGCCGAGGAGAGGGAACTATTGAAATCGGAGGGTCGGGCGGATCTCCTCGGAGCGATGCCGGCAGCGTGCCACTACCGCCCGGAGGGTGGACCTGACTCCGACTGGGTGGTGGCGCTCTGGGAATACCACCGCCTGATCCAGGAGCCGACCTGGCCGTTGCCCGAGGATCCCGTATATCCCGAGGCGGTGATGAAGGGACTTACCACCATGGTCCCCGGATTGGCCACCTACCTCGACCGTCTCCCGCAACCGGTGGTCGATGGCGGTTACTACACGAAGACCAGAGAGAACCGGCCGCTGGTGGGACCGCTGGGGGTCAAAGGAGCGTTCGTGGTGGGCGCCTTCTCCGGGTTCGGAGTGATGGCCGCGGCCGCCGCCGGTGAGCTGGCATCGCAATACGTGACGGGAGCGGAGTTGCCCGATTACGCAAATGCGTTCGCCCTGTCCCGCTATGACGATCCGGGCTACCTGGCCGAGATCGAGGCCACCACCAACACGGGCCAGATCTAGATACCGGTTC
>CAZPIZ010000130.1:0-2046 GCA_964586615.1 uncultured Acidimicrobiaceae bacterium
ACCGATTGAACCGATGAGGGGATGTCATCGATCCCGGGTATCAGATACGCCGATAGCCGCGGATTGACTATGTGACCCTCTTTCACCTGGAGATCCTCTGTGATGGCGTAACCGTGTGCCTGCACAACGGCCCCCTCGACCTGGCCCTCGATCAGCATCCGGTTGACAACCCGTCCCACATCGTCGGCGCAGATCACCCGATCCACCCTTATGTGCCCGGTCTCGATGTCGACGGTCAGGTCTACGACCTCGGCGACGTAACCGTAAGTGAAATTGGGCTGGCCGACTCCGGTCTCAGGATCGAGGACCTCGGTTGGAGGTGGCACGAATCGAAACTCACCCCGGGCCGGGCGGTCGCCATCGAGCCAACGCTTGGAGGCTTCTTCGGCGGCCCCGAGGATGGCGTTGCCGGCCATCCAGGTCAGACGCGAGGCCGATGCGGAACCCGAGTCGCCGGTCGTAGCGGTATCGGAAAAGACCGCCTCCACCCGATCGACGGGGACCCCGGTCGCTTCGGCTGCCATCTGCACAAAGGCGGTGTGAGCGCCTTGCCCGACCTCGGCTCCCCCGTGGAACAAGACCACTTTGTCGATGGCATCGTCGCCATGGAGCTCGATGTAGGCCTCGCATCTCTCGGGGAACCCGAATGAGAACCCGATGTTCTTGTAGGCGCAGGCAAAGCCCCGTCCTCTTCGTAGCGACCTGGATGATTCGGGTAGGGTCGCCACCGGCCGAAGGGTGCCGGTGGCAGCCGGTTCCATCGACGACTTTGCCGCCGCCTCGATCACCGGAATCAGGCTTACTCCGAGTGGCATCTCCACCTGGGTGATCCCGATCGATCCGTCGATCAAGGCGTTGCGGAGTCGAAGCTCGACCGGATCGATTCCGAGATCCACGGCCAGTTTGTTCATCTGGGTTTCGGCTACGAAAGCTCCTTGCGGCGCCCCGAACCCTCGAAACGCCCCGCCCACCGGGGCGTTGGTGTACACCGCGTAGCTGTCGATGCGGGCGTTGGGCACCTCGTAGGGGCCTGCCACGCACAGATGGAGATTGCCCAACACCTTGTTGGTTGTGTAGTTGTACCCGCCTGCATCGAGATAGCAGTCGGCTTCGACGGCGACGAGCTTGCCGTCGCGGGTGGCTCCGAGCCGGGCCCGGATCGTCCCCCGATGACGCTTGTGATGACCGACGATGCTCTCTTCCCGGGACCACTGAGATCTGATCGGCCGATCAATTCCCCTCTCGTGGAGTTTGCGGCTGGCCAGCGCCAGCACGATCTGGAGGGACATGTCCTCGCGGCCACCAAAGGCGCCACCGATGGCCGGGTAGATCACACGGATCCGGTCGGCGGGAACGTCGAGGGCGTGGGCGATCTGATCCTGGTCCTCGTGAATCCACTGCCCGGCGATTTCGACGACGATCCGGCCCTGGTCGTCCATGTAGCTGACGGCCGCCTCCGGCTGCAAGTAAGCGTGCTCCTGAAGCGGCAGTTCGTACGTGCCCTCGATGACCACATCCGCTGCGTTCCAGCCCGATTCGATGTCACCTTTGCGAATTCGAAGATGGTGATAGGCGTTGGTGTCCTTGCCGTTTTCCGGGTGGAGCAGCAGTGGCGACGACAGGGCCGTCTCGACGTCACTCAGGATCTGAAGCTTTTCCCACTCGGTCACGATGGCCTCCGCCCCGGCCGTGGCCGCATCGATTGACTCCGCCACCACGAGGGCCAGGTGGTCTGCTTCCCAGCGTGAGACGTCGCAGGCAACCGCCGACCGTCCAGTGTGAGTGGTGCCGATCAGAACGGGTTGGTCACGGAACACGAGTCCGTACTCATTGACCGGGACGTCTGCCGCCGTCACCACCTCGACCACCCCCGGCACCGCCAGGGCCGGGGTCACGTCCATGCGGAGGAGCCGGGCATGTGGCTGGTTGGTGAAGACAACCCTGGCATGAAGGAAGTCCTGCCTTCGGAGATCCCCCGGGTAATTTGCTCTGCCGGTGACCTTGTCGGCGGCGTCGACGCGAGGGATCGATACCCCAAGGCTCATG
>CAZPIZ010000130.1:2146-5558 GCA_964586615.1 uncultured Acidimicrobiaceae bacterium
CCAAGGCTCATGGGGATTGTGCCGCGGATGCTTGCTCAACGGCAGCGATGATCTTGTAGTAGCCGGTGCAGCGGCAGAGGTTCCCGGAGAGGGCGGTCCGGATCTCTTCGATCGCCGGGCTCGCTTCCTCTTCTAACAACTTGGCCCCCGACATGATGAACCCGGGAATGCAGAAACCACACTGGACAGCACCCTGGTCGAGGAACGCCTGCTGAAGCGGGTGCAGCGCTTCTCCATCGGCGAGGCCTTCGATGGTGACGATGTCGGCTCCATGCACTCGTCCGGCGGGTACCAGGCAGGACATGACCGCCATCCCGTCGAGGAACACGGTGCAGGCCCCGCACTCGCCTTCGGCGCAACCCTCCTTCGAACCGGTGAGGCCCGCCTGATCCCGCAGCCAGTCGAGCAGGGTCCCCTTGCCTGCTGGGGCTTCTACCCGGGTTCCGTTGACATTGGCCGTGACCGGAGACGATGCCTCGATGCTGGCCAGGTGGGCCCCTCCGGTCGGGTATCTGCCCCCGGTATCCCCGGCCAGGGTGACGACCCTCGGCGGCCAATAGTCCCTTTCGGTTCCGGCGGCGAGCGACTCGAGAGCGCGCCGGGTGAGGATCGCAAGCTCCTCCGATCGATATGCGGCCGAGGCGCGGATGTCATCAATCGGCGTGGCGGCGCCGGCGACGAGCAAGGACGCCTCGTCGATGGTTGCGCGGTCGAGCTGTCTCCCCACCAGGAAGACCTGGGCCCGGGCCGCCTCGATGATGGTGGGGGCGACGCTGCCGAGTGTGATCGACGCCGACCTGACGTTCGGTCCGGCGAAGTCGAGAACGATCGTGATGTGCACGACCGAAATCGCCTGCGCCCTTCGCAGACCCAATTTGACGAACACCCCGCGCTCGGTTGACCTCATGGCGCGTACGCGCATCTCTAGGACCATCTCGTCGGGCCGAAGAACCGTCCCGCGGACGCCAGTGTGAAAGTCGGACAGAGGTATCTCGCGCTTGCCGTGAACCGATTCGACCAACAGCGTGGTTCCGAGCGCCCGCAATGCTGAGATGGTGTCGTTCGCAGGCGAGGCGGTGACGACGTTGCCGACGACCGTGGCTCGATTGCGGAGCTGGGGGGAAGCGACCTCCAGGCAGGCCTGGGCCAGGGGAAGTGCGTGTTGGACCACCAGCGGCGAGGAAGCGATCCGGCCGTGGGTAACAGTCGCCCCGATCGCCAGAAGCGGAAGGGCACCGGGCCCCCCGCCAAGGGATGGCTCGACCAGGGCGATCTCGTCGAGCCCACCAACCCTGGTGAGATCGATCAGGGTGTCGACCTCCGGTCGCTGACCCCGGCTCATCTCCAGCAGCAAATCGGTGCCACCTGCAATCAGCCTGGCCCGGCCCTCGCTCTCGGCCAGGGCGGCCAGCGCCTCCTCGGCGGACTCTGGAGCGAGATATCGTTCGATCCGAAGCCTGTGAGCCTGGGCCGGGTGCAGCTTCACGTTTCGCCACGCCCGTTGTAGATCGTTCCTCCGGAACGGGCGTAGTCCTCGAGAACCGAGGTGGCCTCGGCCCGCGACACGTCCCGCACTACTTCGATGCCCCTCGTCTCAAGGCGGCTTATCCAGTTGGCCGGTTTGTCTCCTTCATCAAAACCGATCCGGCGGGCGTCTTCGTCCCTGGCTCCGCAGACCAGGCGCCGAACTCCCGACCACGGCACGGCACCGAGACACATGGCGCAGGGCTCCGTCGAGGTGACCAACTCGGTCGCCCGCACCCCGAGATCGAACGTCTCCAGAGCGCGACTGGCGAAGGCGATCGCCAGCATCTCGGCGTGGGCGAGGGAGGCGTGGGCCGAGACGACCAGATTGATACCAGGGGCGATGATTTCACCGCTCTCGATATCAAACACGGCTGCTCCGAACGGCCCCCCGGTTTGGCGAGCGACGTTGGTCCGTGCCAGCTCAACCGCCAGCCCCATCCGGTCCTCGACGGATTGGTAGACCGCACCCGGATGACAGACGTCCGATATCCATTCGGGCAGGGAAACGGTCAGGCTGGGGAAAACGGAGCCCATGTCATCTGTCCTTCTCGGCGTTGAGATAGTTGTAGATGGTGATGCGGCTGACCCCCATGGCGTCGGCCACGTCATCGACGGCCTTGCGCAATAAGAAGGCGCCGCGGTCGTCAAGCATCCGCACGGCGGCCTGCTTGTCCTCTCTCGATAGTTCGGCCAACCGGGCACCGAGCTCGCGCTCCACACCGGCGATCATCCTGGATAGGGCGTCGTGAAGGGTTCCCAGTCCGATTCCCGGTTGGAGATGCGACCCGGCGCTGAGATGGAGTGAGATCCGGTCGGCTCCTGCCTCCACGGCGCCCCGAAGCAGCGCGCCGGCCGCGTCGATCAGCGCCTCGAGCTCACCATGAGCGACTGATCCGAACGGCCCCACGAGTATTTCGAGGCCGCGGGCGGCCACCGCGTCGATGGCAGCTTTGACGTGGCGCCCGGGGCGACCCTCCGAGAAGGGTTCGACGAAGAACTCGAGCCTGGGGTCGGTTCCTTCCATACCGCCCTAAAGAGCCGATACTTCGCCATATACGTCGGGCCTGCGGTCGCGGTAAAAGGCCCAGTGCCGGCGGACTTCCTCAATGAGATTCATGTCGAGATCGCGGACAAGGACCTCGTCCTCGGTGTCGGACGCAGTGCCGTCCATGACCTGGCCACGAGGCGAGGCGAAGTAGGACGATCCGTAGTAGTCGGTGTCTTCGAGGTCTTCCCTTCCGACCCGATTGATTGCTCCAACGAAGTATTCGTTGGCTACCGCCGCCGCCGGTTGCTCGAGTTGCCACAGGTAAAGGGAGTGACCACGGGTCGTGGCCGATGGATTGAAGACGATCTTGGCGCCTTTGAGCCCCAGGACCCGCCAACCCTCGGGGAAGTGGCGGTCGTAACAGATGTAAACGCCGATCCTTCCAACCGCGGTGTCGAAGATCGGGTAACCGAGGTTGCCGGGCCGAAAGTAGAACTTCTCCCAGAACCCGTTGACCTGGGGGATGTGAGTCTTGCGGTAGATACCGAGGAACTGACCGTCGGCGTCGATGACGGCCGCGGTGTTGTAGAACGTCCCTTCGTCGACCTTCTCGTAGATCGGGGCGACGATCACCATGCCGGTCTCCCGTGCCAGATCCATGACCCGTTTTACCGTAGGACCGTTGGGGATCTCCTCGGCGGTGTCGTAAAAGGCCGGGTCCTGGACCGTGCAGAAGTACGGAGTCGTGAAGATCTCCTGAAAGCAGAGCACCTGAGCCCCAAGCTCTGCGGCGCTGCGGGCATAGCCGATGTTCTTTTCGATCATCGACTCTTTGTCGCCGGTCCATTCCGATTGCACCAAAGCGGCTCGAACTGTGGTCATCTGGCGATGCTCATC
>CAZPIZ010000131.1:0-3433 GCA_964586615.1 uncultured Acidimicrobiaceae bacterium
GTGCATCCGGTGGTGATCCCGGCGGCGGCGATGGCGTTGATGTTGCCTTCGTGGATGCTGCCCGAGATGTCGCTGAACGGGCCGTTCGGGGTCGGCGAAAGACTCAGGGCCCGGGCGAGGAAGGTGGCCATCTGTTCACGAGTGACCGGCGAGCCGGGGCAGTAGAGGGCGGGACCGCAGCCGGTGGTGATCCCGACGGCCGAGATGGCGTTGATGTCGGCTTCATGGACGCTGCCGTCATCGTCGGTGAAGACCCCGCTGATCCCGATTGCCACCGCCGCCGGACCGGTGGCGAGGGCGGTCACCAGACCAGCGACCACAACCAGGGCGCCTATTCCGAGCCTCTTCATTCGCCAAGGCATTTCATTGGATAAGGAGAGACGAGAGGAAACTGTTGATCGCCGGTACGACGTCGGCGCGATCGATGTGACTTCCCACGACGACGTAGAGGCAGAATGCTCTCCCGCCGGCATTGAAGAACCTCTGGACGCCGCTTTGCAGAGGCATCGGTTTCTGAAGCACCGATCGATCGAAGTGGCTGGCGTCGATCGAGGCTGGCGGGCCCTCGGCTGCAAACAGAGCAGCCCCCGCGCTCTGGCGTCCGTAGTCGAAGAGAGCGATGAAGGCGTCCCCGGGACCCATCAGATCGACCGCCCCACCACCGAAATCACCGCGGCGGGCGGGAAGCGGAAAGCTGGCGAAGTGGGCGACCATGTTGCGGACGGCACCGTCCTCCAGTTGCGATCTGTGACCGATGGCACCCTCCCAACCGGGAGGCAGTTGCACGGTGATCCCTTCGGATGACAGCACGCTCATGAGACCGGTGGTTGGTAGAGACGATGGTCACCAGGCTCGATCCCCGCTTCCTTCAGTTCCTCATCGACGTCCGCTTTGCGGGCGGATGTCGAGCGATGCAGGGGATGGGAATGATCGGAGATGGCGCGACTAACCATTTCCCCCACCCGACCCCAATTGGCGGCAGATCCCTCCCCGACCACGCTGGCCGTGGCGTTGTCGACCAGGGCGAAGTACGGCGTGGCCGGGACCTTGAAAGCATCCCAGGCGTCTGAGGACATCACAGTGGTTACTCCGTCCGAGGCCATGCGGGCGATGTCTCCGGGGCTTTCTTCCCCCGGATCCTTGGTCACGACGATGGGGCGGGCGCCCGAGAAGTCCAGATCGCCTGACAGTCCTTGCCAGAAGGGCTGGCACGAGGTGCAGGTTGAAGAAAGAAAGGCGAGGAGCGAATAGCCCCGTGACCCGGTCAGAGCAATCGAGGCGGTCCCTCCATCGGGAGTCGGGCCGGAGAGGTTGGCAAGCGGGCTGGGTCCAAGTCCGCTTCTCCTCGGAGCTGGGATGAAGGATTCGGTCTGAAGCTCTCCGCCCCCAAGCGCATGGAGTTGTCGCAATATCTCGGCGTGGCTGCGGAGGAGTCCGGCGACCAGCACGACAAGAAGTCCGATGACGATCCCCTCGATCACCAAAAGAGCTTCCATCACAGCTCCCGAGTGGTGGGTGGTGGGTGGTGGGCGGTGGGTCGGTAACAAATCATCATGTGATCCTTCCCCAGACCACCGGTATGCCGTTGGCGTCTCCGAATGCGAAGGTGGTGTCCGGGGAACCAGAGCTGAATTGGTCCTTGAGCTCCCATGTACCGGAGCGGAAGCGGCCGACTGTGTCGACTCCGTTCCCGTTCCAGTCTCCGACCACCGGGATGCCGGTGGGATCCCCGAAGTCGAACTCGAGATCGGGGGAGCCACTCGAGGGGGTCTGTCGCAGCATCCATTTCGATCCCCTCACAACTCCAATTCCGTCGACCCCGTCACCGTTCCAGTCTCCGACGACCGGTATGTCTCCGGCCTGGCCGAAGTTGATCACGAGTTCGGGATTGCCATTGGAGTTCCGATTGCGCAGGAGCCACTGTCCGTTCCGGAAGACTCCGGCAGTATCCCAACCCTTGCCGTTCCAGTCTCCGGCGACAGGGACGTCTCCGGGTAATCCATAGGTGAAGATCAGATCGGGTTGTCCACCGCCTTCAATCTGACGGATGTGCCAGGTCAGGTTCTCGTCTCCGACCCTCCCGTGCCCGGCCCCTTTGACCACCGCTGCGGTGACCGCGCCCCCTCCGGTCCAGTCGGCGGCGATGGGGATGTCGCCAGGGGTCCCAAGATCGAAGGATGAGGTGGGGCTCCCTGCCGAAAGGGCGCTGCGGAGATTCCAGGTCGGCGAAGTGACGACACCCGGGTAGGCGTTGACCGGCTTGAAGTTGGGGTGCAGACAGGCGGCGTCATGGAATCGGGTGTTGTCGTCGCGAGCATCGACCGCGGTGCAGCTCGAATCCCACTCCCATGGTGCGACACAGGTCACCACCCGGCACACAATCGGACCCATGCAACCGATGTGCTGGTTGCATTGGCCGTAGCGGAAGCGGACGCAGCCGACCTTGCGGAGGTTGCAGTCGTCGTTGGCGCAGGCACAGACCCGACCGACGCATTCGGGCCCACAAGTGCCGGACCCCCCACAGCCGCAGGAGCCGCAGTTGGTGTCGTGGCAATCCATGTAGTAGCGGGGGCCACCCCCGCAGTATCCGGAACCCTCGGCTCGCCACCAACCGGAAACGGCCGTGCCGGGCGGACAGGTGTTGACACCCGTCATCGAACAGCAGAACTCGGTGTAGCCGTCCCGGCAGGGCGCACCTCCCGGGCAGTTACCCGGCACAACAGCCGCGTAGGCGGATATCGGTCGGAGGATGTAGGTGGCGGGCGCAGTAACGAGCGCTGATCCGATCACCGCCACCCTTCTGAGGAATCCCCTTCTCGAGGTCCGGGCGGCCAGAGCCTGGCTGGCTACCTCGACAAGCCGCGTGCTCATCGATGGCCCGTCATCTGCGGCTTCAGGAGCACGGGCAAAGCGGTGAGGAGCAGATAGGCGGCATAGGTACCGGCTCCCAGGAAACCCAGATAAAGCAAACCTGCCATGGGTTGATCGCCGAGCACTGAAACAAGCGATGGGCCGGAAGTGATGGCTGCCCAAACGCCTCCCCCAAGACAGGCGATGTTCAAGAAAAGGTGAACCAGCGAGGGTGGGGTGTCGGCCTTTCCAAAGCAGCCGCATGACGAGATTGGCAGAAGGGCACCGGGCCCCCCGCCCAGATTTGGAAGGCGCCGCCTGAGAGCGAACGCGACGAAAACCCCAAAGCCACCGTAGAGCGCCGCCATGGCCCATCCTCCCCAGGCCCCACCCCCCAGAAGCGAAGCTGCTCCCGTGGCTATCTCAGCCATGGCGAGCGTGTACACCACTCCGCTGCCGGAAACCATCCCGGCGACCCGGAGGGCACCAGAGGTTGGAGCAGGATCTGCCAGCTTGGCACCCCCACTGACCAGAAGAAGAGCGGCGGAAAGGAAGAACCATCCCTCCACGTCGATCAGGCTAG
>CAZPIZ010000131.1:3533-5546 GCA_964586615.1 uncultured Acidimicrobiaceae bacterium
ATCGCCGTCGTGCTTTGGGCCCGATATCTGAACGTGGATCCCGCTTCACCCACCTGGCTTGACCGCGACCGCTTCGTTGTCTCCAACGGTCATGGCTCGATGTTGCTCTATTCATTGCTCCACCTTTCGGGTTTTCCCCTGACCCTCGACGATCTCAAGTCGTTCCGCCAGCTTGGTGCCATTACCGCCGGGCATCCAGAAAGGCATCCGTCGGTCGGGATCGAGGTCACCACAGGACCACTTGGTCAGGGCTTTGGCATAGGGGTGGGAATGGCCATTGCTGAGGAGCATCTGCGGGCCCGATTCGGCCCCGACCTGGTCGATCACCGCACCTACGGCTTCGTGTCAGACGGCGATCTGATGGAGGGTATCTCGGCCGAGGCTTCCTCATTGGCCGGCCACCTCGGGTTGGGGAGGATGACGTATTACTACGACGACAACGACATCTCGATCGACGGCAGGACCGACATCACGTTTAGCGAAGATGTCGCCAAGCGGTTCAATGCGGTCGGGTGGCATGTTCAGTCGGTCGACGGCCACGATCGTGAGGCGATTGCCCAGGCGACCGATGCCGCTCTGGTCGTGGAGGACCAGGCATCGCTGATTATCTGCCACACCCACATCGGACATGGCGCACCCAACGCTCAGGACACAGCCAAGGCCCACGGTGCTCCTCTCGGAGAAGAAGAGATCAAGCTGAGCAAGGAGGCGATGGGCTGGCCGGTCGATGAGGCGTTCTACGTTCCGCCCGAGGTTCCACAGTTCTTCGACAAAGCCATGGATCGAGGCCGAAAGGTTCATCAGGCTTGGCATCAGCGTTGTGAGAGGGACTCCGAAGGGTCCTCCCTCTTGCATAGCTTCTACCTGCCCACCTCGGTTCGTCTCAAGGGGCCCGGGTTTGAGGTCGGGAAGAAGTTGGCCACCCGGGCAGCCATGGGGGAGTTGTTCGAAGAGATGGCCGAGGTGGTCCCCAACTTCATTGGGGGGGCGGCCGACCTGGTTGAGTCGACCAAAACCGAGATTCACTCCTCTACCCGCTTCTCGAAGGTCGACCGAGCAGGCCGCAACATCGCGTTCGGAATCAGGGAGCACGCCATGGGGGCGGCCGTCAACGGAATGGTGGCCCATGGAGGTCTGCGGCCCTACGGCGCCACCTTCTTCGTGTTCTCCGACTACATGAGACCGGCCCTGCGAATTTCGGCCTTGATGGAGGTGCCATCGATCTGGGTTTATACCCACGAGTCGGTCTTTCTGGGTGAGGACGGCCCCACCCACCAACCAATCGAGCACCTCGCCTCGCTGCGGGCCATGCCAGGGATCTGGGTTGTGAGACCGGCAGACGCCGGTGAGACCGTCGAGGCGTGGGAGATGGCTTTCAATCGCAACGAGGGTCCCACCGTCCTCCTCTTTACCCGCCAGGCCTTGCCGGTGCTCAATCGCTCGGGCAGGGAGGGGAATGTGGCCCGCGGTGGATATGTCCTGCGGGAGGGCGATGAGCTGGTGCTGGTGGCGACCGGGTCCGAGGTGTCGCTGGCGCTGGAAACGGCCGACCTTCTTCATCGGTCGGTCCGGGTCGTGAGCCTTCCCTGTTGGGAAGCGTTTGCCCGTCAGGATTCCAGCTATCAGGACGCGGTGCTCGGTGTCGGGATCCCGAGGGTTTCGATCGAGGCCGGGGCAACTTTCGGATGGGAGCGGATCGTCGGCGACCACGGTTTGAAGATAGGAATCGACCGATTCGGCGCCTCGGCCCCGGCGGCCAAGATCGCCGAACATCTCGGGTTTACACCCATCGACATCGCCGCCCGAATCAACGACTGGATGGATTCCTCCCCGGAGAGGACGTGAATCCCCCCGATCCGGGAGCGATTCTGTCGATGTGGGCGGCGGGCCTGGCGGCGGGCGTCGCCTTGGTGACTTTCTGGAAGGTTGCTCGTCCTGGCTTCATTTTGCTTGGCGCCGGGGTGGCGGCATTGATCGGCTTCCTGGCGGCATTGGCCGGATCGGGATGGTGGG
>CAZPIZ010000132.1:0-5539 GCA_964586615.1 uncultured Acidimicrobiaceae bacterium
TAAGTGCCGTGAAAGAGCCGGAGGGGATCGTCAACCGGAATCTCTTCCAGCATCGATTTCATGTCTACTAGAAGGTCCTCGATGCTCATGGTTTGGTACTCAAGCAGAGGCAGCGACGAACCGCCACGGCTGCTCGATGGCTTTAGTGATGCCGATTCTGGGGGTGACCCGGATAGCGGGAGGCGGATCACCGGGCAGAAGCCGAATCGGAGATCGGGGGCTGAAGAGGTCGATTCCTTTGTGCGACCCATCGATGCCCAGTGCCTGGGAAAGGTTGCCCGGCCCCTGAGTCAGGTAGGTGCTTCTCCCCCGGCGCCGGGTCATTTCGGTTTGACCTGAGAGTGCCGCGCCCGCCCGGAGGAGGATGGCCGACCCCTCCCCCAACTGTCCGCACACGACGTTGGCGCACCAGTGGATTCCATAGGATCGATAGACATACATCAGACCCGCTCGTTCGAACATGATTCGATTGCGGCCCCGGGGGCCGCCAAAGGAATGGCTGGCAGGATCGTCCGCTCGGTAGGCCTCCACTTCGGACAGAGCCACCTCGGTGTGGATCCCATCGACGGTGGTGAGCAATCGCCACCCGAGCAGGCAAGGAGCCGCCCGGTCGGCCGATTCGAGCAAGAATCGGGGAACCGTCCTCACCTGCTGACCTGTAGGTCGCTGCCGATCCAGTGGATCTCGTCCACCTTGGCAAGGGCGGCCATATTGGTTTCCGCTTCCTCTCAACCGAGCGCGGTCAGCAGGATCGCTTTGAACGAGTGCAGCCGATTCTCGGCCTGGTCGTAGACCCGGGATCGAGGATGATCCATGACCTCGTCTGTCACCTCGTCGCCGCGATGAGCCGGCAGGCAATGAAGAAAGATGGCGTCGGGTTTGGCCGACTCGAAAAGGGCGAGATCGACCCGGTAGGGAGCAAACGTGCGGCGGCGTTCGACGGCCTCGGACTCCTGGCCCATCGAGGCCCAGACGTCGGTGTAAACAGCATCGGCGCCCCCGACCGCCTCGTTGGCATCGTTGGTGACCAAAACCTCCCCAAATCGATGCGCTTCCGCCAGGATTTGACGGTCGGGCTCGTAACCGGGCGGGGTAGCGATCCTGACCGATGCACCTGCCATCGCACCGGCCAGCATCAGCGAGTGGCAGGTGTTGTTGCCATCACCGACGTAGGCCAGCACGGATCCCTCCACGGGGCGATGCTCGGCCAGGGTCTGGATGTCGGCGATCGCCTGGCAGGGGTGCTCACGGTCGGACAGGAGGTTGACCACCGGCACCGACACCGCATCGGCGATCATCTCGAGATCGGAATGCTCGAAGACCCGCATGCCGAGAAGGTCGAGATAGCGCTCGAGGACCCGGCCTACATCTTCGGGCGTTTCCCTGGTGCCAAGCCCGACCTGCTCGTTACGTATAACGACCGGGTGCACCCCCAGCTCTATCGCGGCGACGTCACAGGAAACCCATGTCCGCACAGACTGCTTCATGAAGAAGAGGCCAATAGACCGCCCGGTCAAGGCGCCAGTAACCGACCCGGGATCGGCTTTCACTCGGGCGGCCAACCCGACCAGCTCCCGCAACTCGGCGGGCTCGAGGTCTCCAATACTGAGGAATCGATCCATTCAGACCCCCCGCAGGGAAGCGCCGAGGGCACCAGCAGCTGCGATCAGGTCGTTGCGAAGGCCCGCGGCCTCTTCGGTCGTCAACGTATGGTCAGGGGCTCGGAATACGTATCGGATGGCAAGGCTCTTGCGTCCCGGAGGGAGTCCGGCCCCGCGGTATTCGTCGAACACGCGGGCAGATTCGAGGTTATCGGGGTGAGCGCCCATCGTTGCCCGCATCAGTTGGGCAGCAGGTAATGCGTCGTCGACCTCAAAGGCAAGATCGAACTCCACCGGCGGGTAAACACTGGGTTCGACGAGCTGCCAATCCGACGTCGGAGCGATCATCGGAGCAAAATCGAGCTCCCCCGCCGCCACCCGGCCTTCGAGGTCATAGGCGGCGGCCGTTACCGGGTGGATCTCGCCGACATGCCCGATTCGGGTGCCATTGACGAAAACGTCGGCGGTGCGGCCGGGATGAAAGCCGGGGTTGGCCGCCGGCCTGAGTTCCCAGTCGAGGCCAAGACCGTTTCCGAGCAACCGCCAAATGGCAGTGGCAGAGTGCACATCGGACGGGCGGCCCGAACCGTCGAGCCCGCTAGGACCGAACCCACCTATCACTGCGAAGGCGAGACGGTCGGGCTGATCGGGCACACGGGGATCTTCGGTCCAATGGCGGTTGTGAAAGACCCGGCCAATTTCGAAGAGCGCCACGTCCGGAAGATCGCGGGTGACGTTGTAACGCAGTGAACGAAGAAGGCCGGGCACGAGCGATGTGCGCAACGACGACAACTCGTCGTTGAGAGGATTCTTGACCGGAATTGTCTGTCGGCCCTCGTGTTCGGCCGGATAGGCGAACGCCTCCAGGTCTCCAGCACCGAGAAAGGCGAGATTGACAGCCTGGGAGAGCCCGGCTCCGGTGAGTATTCGTCTGGTGAGACGGTGACGCTTCTGTTCGACGGTCCACCCTCCCCCCGGGCCGGTCGGGACCGTTTCAGCGAACTTGTCCAACCCGAAGAGTCGGGCGACCTCCTCGACCAGGTCGACCGGGCGCTTGAGGTCCGGCCGGTAGGTGGGCACGGTGACGGCCAGCGGGTCCGATCCTTCCACGGTGAGGTGAAGTCTTCTCAGCAGTGGCGCCACCTCCGAGAGAGGCACGTCGTTTCCAAGAATCCGCCCGACCTCGGACAGGGGAAGCTCGATCTGGGTGGGCACCACCTCCCTGGCAACCTCGTCGACATAGGCCGACGGCGTGGTTCCACCGGTCAGCTCCACCATCAGCCGCGCAGCGCGGGCGGCTGCGTCGGGGGGAAGGTTGGGGTCGACCCCGCGTTCAAAACGTCCTGACGCCTCGGAGCGGAGACCGTGTCTACGGCTCATGTACATGATCGTTGGGGGATCCCAGGCGGCGGCCTCGATCAGAACTCGCGACGTTGTCGGGGATACCTCGGATTCCTCGCCTCCCATAGTCCCGGCCAGACCGGAGGGCTTGACGGTATCCGCCACCACCAGGTCGTCCGGGGTCAAGGCCCGCTCGACCCCGTCGAGGGTGACCAGCTTCTCCCCCGCTTTAGCCCGCCGGACGACGATCGCCTCGTCGGTCACCTTGTCGAGATCGAAAGCATGGAGAGGCTGGCCCAACTCGAGCATCACATAGTTGGTGACGTCGACCACGTTCGAGATCGTCCGGACACCGGCTGATCGCAGCCGCTGGCGCATCCAGAACGGTGAAGGTCCGATCTTGGCCTGCCGGAGCTCGCGGGCTACGAAGCGATAACAGCCGGTGGGGTCCTCGATCCGAACCGTGACCTTGGTTGCATCCCCCACCGTGGGCGGATCGATCGGAGGCATCGTGTAGGGGATTTCGTAATACGCCGCAAGCTCGCGGGCGATACCGACCATTGACATGGCGTCGGGACGGTTGGAGGTGATCTCCAGATCAAAGACCACGTCGGGAAGGGCCACCAGTTCGGCGAAGTCGACTCCGATCGGGGCGTCGGAATCGAGGACCAGGATCCCAACGTGATCGTCACCGAGGCCAAGCTCGCGTTCGGACAGGATCATCCCGGCGGACTCGATCCCTCGGATCTGCCGGCGGCCAATCTCGAGCCCCCCCGGCAGCACCGCCCCCGGCATTGCGAACGCAACCTTCGCACCTACCTCGAAGTTCCAGGCTCCGCAGACGACCTCGATTTGGTCCTTCCCGGTGGTGACCGTGCAGAGGCGGACCTTGTCAGCGTTGGGGTGAGCTCTGATCTGATCGACGCGGGCCACGTAGACATCGGTCCAACCGGGTTCGAGCACGTCGATGCTCTCCACCTTGTGCCCGATCGAGTCGAAGACGGCTTTCAACTCTCCGGCATCATGGGTGGGAAGCTCGATGTAGTCGGCAAGCCAGCGCAGCGAGACCTTCATCGGAATTGCCTGAGCACCCGGACGTCGTTGTCGATGAAGTGGCGGATGTTGGAGATTCCGTGTCTGACCATGGCCAGCCGCTCTACGCCCATGCCAAAGGCGAAGCCGGTCAAGTTGGCCGGGTTGTAGCCGACCCCCTCGAAGACATTGGGATCGACCATCCCGCAACCCGCCATCTCGAGCCATCCGGCGCCCCGACACAACCGACAATCGATCCCCGTGCCACCGCACACGAAGCAAGAAACATCCAACTCGGCCGACGGTTCGGTGAACGGGAAGAAATGGGAACGCAGTCGAATGACTTCCTTAGCCCCGAAGAACTCGCGGGCGAAGTAGGCGAGAGTTCCCTTGAGGTCGGACAGGGTGATGCTGGAGTCGACCGCTAGACCCTCGATCTGATGGAACACCGGAAGATGGGAAGCGTCGATAGCGTCGGCCCGATAAGTCTTCCCCGGCACCACCACGTAGACCGGAGGGTCATTGGCTTCCATGTAACGCGCTTGCATCGGTGACGTTTGGGTTCTCAGCAGGATCTCGTCGGCCGGATCGCCATAGTCGAGATAGAGAGTGTCGGACTCAAGCCGGCTGGGATGAGTGGGCGGGGTGTTGAGGGCGTCGAAGTTGTACCAGCCCAGCTCCGCCTCCGGTCCCTCCGCCACCCGGTAACCGAGCCCGATGAAGATTTCGCAGACCTCGTCGATGGTCTGCTGGATCAGGTGCTCGGTCCCTGCGGGCACGGTCCATGCCTCGAGCGTCACGTCGATCTTGTCGTCCTGGAGCAAACCGTCGGCTTCGAGCCGCTCGAGGTCCGCTCTCCGGGTTGCGAGTATCGCCTTTACCTGCTCGGTGACCTCGTTGACCCTGGCCCCGAAGGAGGGGCGCTCCTTGGCCGGCATCTTTCCGAGCTGGCGACGGGCCTCGGCGATAGGACTGGACCGCCCGGTCAGCTCACTCTCGACCGCCTCCAGGGCAGCCAGATCGGACGCGGCCGCAGCGCGTTGCCCGGCCGTGTCAATGAGCTGTTCAAGATCCATCGTCGGTCGAGGAGGTTACCGGGGTGTCTCCGGGGTTCTTACCATACGTCCAATGACTTCTGAGAATCAGGCCCTTGCCGACCTGGACAATGCGGTGCGTGAGACGCTTGCGTACTTCGAAGGGCCGGGCCGGGCCACGCAAGCCCGTATCGACGAATGGCAGGCCCGCGACGTGCTGATGCACTTCATCTACTTCCACGAGGCCACCGCCTGGGGCATTCGTTCGGCTGCGATCGGTGGCCCGGTATGGACGGTGCCCACCGATTGGGACACCATCAACGAGGTCTCCCGGCTCCTCCACAAGGGCGAGAGCCTCGACGAACTCTTGCTTCAAGTGCGACAGGTCCACGCCAGACTTCAACGAGCGATCGACGATGCACCCGATCTCGACCAGCCGGTTTTGCAGCGTCCCGACGGAACGGTCGTAACCGGTCGCGAGCGGATCGAGGCAATAACCAGCCACTGGATTGACCACCTCCACGAACTCGA
>CAZPIZ010000133.1:0-1887 GCA_964586615.1 uncultured Acidimicrobiaceae bacterium
GGGAGGGGCTTGACCAGGGCGGCCAGCATGTTGTAGGCCCGCTCGCCGGCACCCTTCTCGTCTTCGTCCAAGAGGTTCGACATCACCTTCAGGGTCCACTCCATGAGTGGCCGGCTGTGTAGCCCGGCATGGGCAACCGAGCGCATCACCGTCGGATTGCCGATCAGCTTCACAAAGATCCGGGCCATCTTGTAATAGAGGCCGAACTCCTCTTCGAGGTGACGGGGATACCCCTCCAGGCGTAGGGGATCGCCGGCCCCGATCGCCTCCCCGATGTAGCGGGCCGCCAGTTGTCCGGTTTCGTAGCCGTAGCTGATTCCCTCGCCGTTCCAGGGGTTGATGGCCCCGGCCGCATCTCCGATTGTCAGCCAATTTCGCCCGATCAGGGGTGCCTTGGAAAAGCTCATCGTCAGCTTTCCCCCGACCGGTTCGGTCAGTTTGGTCTCCTCGGAGAGTCCCCAATATTCCGGAGCGGTACGGGCGTAGTCCTCCATCATCCGGGTGGTGTTGACGTGTTTCCACCTTTTGAAGGTCGAGAGCAGCCCAACCCCGACATTGACCGTGCCGTCGCCAAGCGGGAACACCCAGCCGTAACCCGGCATGGTCGCCCCGGTCTCATCCCGAAGGTCAAGCTGGCTCTCCAGGAAGGGATCGGTCGAGCGAGGCGACGAGTAGTAGCCGCGAGCTGCCAGACCCATTGGATAGTCCTTGCGACGCACTGAGCCGAGCTCCCGTCCAAAGCGGTTGAGTGAGCCATCGGCGATCACCACATACGACGGCTCCACCCGGCGCCGCTCGCCGTGGTGATCCAGGTCGACGCCGATGAGTTGCCCGTCCTCGACGACCGCAAAGGCCTCTGTCTTCTCAAGGAGCTCGGCGCCCTGTTTGCGGGCGAGATCGGCCACCTGTGAATCGAGGTCGCGGCGACGGATCACGCCTCCCCAGTTGGGGTACTTGGAATGGTCGGGCCAGGCCATCTCGACGAAGAGGTCGCCCCCGGCGTAGGAACGAAGACCGGTGATCCGATGGAACTCGGCGACCGTGAAGTCAAAACCCATCCGTTCGAGCCAGTAAATGGCCCGGGGAGTCAGTCCGTCGCCGCAGGTCTTGTCGCGGGGGTGCTCCTTCTTCTCGGCAAGGATCACCTGATGACCATCTCGGGCGAGCCAATAGGCAGCGGCCGACCCGGCCGGGCCACCTCCGATCACGACCACGGGGGCATCTGCCATGTGAACGAGGTTACCGACGCCAGGACGTTCTACGACCGATGCGTCCTGTAGAAGCTCAAGATCTGCAACTCCGTCGAGAGGTCGACGTTGCGGACTTCGACGGCACTGGGCGGCCTCAGAACCGCCGGGGCGAAGTTGAGGATCGAGCGCACCCCCGCCTTTCCGAGCCGTTCCAGCACATCGGGAGCGGCTTCGGCAGGGGTGGCGATGATGGCGATAGCGAAGAGACCGGTCCGGGCGTCCTCGTCCATGAAGTCGAGGTGTTTGATCGGGGAACCGTGGACACTCCGCCCGACTTTGTTGGGGTCGACGTCGTAGAGGCCCGCCACCGAGAACCCTCGATCGAGGAACCCCGCGTAGCCTGCCAATGCCTGCCCGAGGTGGCCAGCTCCGACGATGGCCACACCGACCGTCTCCAACAGGCCCAGCTCACGCATGATCGCCCCTCGGAGGTGATCGGTGTCGTATCCCACCCCCCGCACGCCCTGGTGTCCCAGATAGGAGAGGTCACGCCGCACTTGAGCTGCGTTGACACCCACCGCCGCTGCGATCTCCTCCGAGGAAACCGTTGGCCGCCCAAACTCGTCGAGGCCCTGAAGGTAACGGGCGAGGCGGGCCACGGTGGCACGTGGAATTTCGCGCATCAACGCATTCTTAC
>CAZPIZ010000133.1:1987-5538 GCA_964586615.1 uncultured Acidimicrobiaceae bacterium
ATTGCTTCAGAGCAACGAGGAATCCGATGAATATGGCGAGCGAGACCACCAGGTAGGTCATCGGAATGATCCTGATCTCAAAGGCATTGAGACCCTCGATGTCGGCCGGCCGGGGACCGCGAGGCGCGTAGATGACAAAAAGCATCGAGGTGATCGTCAGCCAGCCAAAGATTCCAGCACCGCTCAACAGCAAGCCGAGCCGTCGCCCGGTGTTGGTGGTGAGTAGTAGGGAGATCGTTCCGTAGAAGATCGCAAATGCGGCCAGGGTGAGGATGATGCCGGTGACGAACAGGTTGGCCGACAGCAGCTGACGGAGGAACTCACGCATTGCTCACTCCTCTCCCGTGAAGTTGCCTGAACGCAGGTAGGTGGCGATCAACTCGAGGTCTTCGGCGGTAAGGATCTGGCCGAACCCGGGCATCCGTCCCGATCCGATTCCGTTGACACCGTAAGGAGCCTGGGCGACAGAACCCTCGGTGACGAACTCGACCAGGTCCTCGGTGGTAAGGAATTGAAGTATGGCCGGCACAACGTCCTCGGTGGCAAGGAATTGAACATTGGGACGTCCGTCCCACAAGGCCGGCCCGAAGCCACCCGACCCGGCGTCCTGGGTGAAGGGAACACCAGCCGACCATCCCGATGTGTGACATCGAGCGCAGTATCCGTTGAAGAGACCGACCGCCCGCGCCGCCAATTCGACGTCTCCACCGAAGGCTATATCGGCCACCCCTTCGATGTTGATCTCCCACTTCCGCTCTTCCTGGGCTCGAAGAAGTGCATCGAGACCAGCCGTCGCCGTAGACAGAAGACGTTCCTGGATGTCCCGGGTGACGACCAGTTGGAGAGCAACACCTTCGTTGGCGGCGACGGCGCTGGTGGCCGCCCGCCGATCCAGCTGGCCCGATGACTCGGCATTGGTGGGATCGAGGTTTACGACGATCACCAAAGCAGGCCGGACCGAACTGATCGCCAGGTCGATGGCGGTCGAGATGGCCCCCTCGGCCGCGTCGGTGAGGCCATCGGCATCCTGATCGTCACCGGTCTCGGCCAGGGCGGCCTCGATGGCGGTCACCTGGTTCCCGAGAATCGGAATGTCGGCCGCCAATTCGGAGAGGGTGGCCAGGACCTCTCCGGCGACCTCGAGGTCGGGGCGGCCCGTCGACTGCGAGTTGGCGGCATCGAATGCGATGGGCTCGACTCCGGGCAGCGCCCATAGTTGAGCAAATTCCTGGGTGAGGTCGCTGATCTGGGTTTCGGCGGTGTCGGATAGCCCGTCGCCATCGGTGTCGACCCCTTCTCCTGCGGCATCCAGAGCCGCCCTCATCTCGTCCGCCAGGGCGGTGGCGTTGTCAGCCAAACCGGGGGCCCGTCGGATGTCTGCCACCAATTGCGACTGGGTTGTGATCACCGACGCCATCGCCTGGTCAGCCCCTTCGAGACGGTTCATCTCGCCGTTGATGGCTCCCTGGATTTCGGCCAGGACTTCTTGCTGGGGAATCTGAATGGTGGCGAGATAGGTGACGATGTCGGCCACCTGAGCCTCGTTCATCGCCCCGCCTCCGGCCACTCCCCAAGGCGGCATTGGCGTATTGGGGCGGCCGTAGGTGACCCAAAAATTCACTTCGTCGGTGCTGTAGCGGTAGAGGATGTCGTTCAGCGAGGGGGCCGACCAAGAGACCGTGACCCCGGTCCGCTTTTCTATATAGCTGGCGCTCCCGCCGCCACCGCCAGCACCGTGACACGAAAAACAGGCGAACTCCGCGACCAGGTGCTCGCCTCGCTGCACCGACTCCTGGTGGAACTGATCGACGAAGCTCTCCTGACGTTGGGTTTCGCCCAAGAAGTAGAGCGGAAGGCTGACGGCCATGAAGCCCGAGATGAGGACTGCCACCTGCTGAAACCGCTCAAGACGGGTTGTCTCCAACTCTTCGTCGCTGCGGCCCTGGGCAAGGTTGGGGGGAACCTCTTCCTTGCCGCGGGTCCGCAGGATCGAGACCCCGAGGAAGGCGAGCCAGGCAACGCCGCCGATGACGGCCAGCGTGATGACCAGACTTGAGCTCATGCCTCTTCCACAGCCGCCACTGCACCGATGCACGATGGACCCTGCGGGTAGGCCACCGATCTGGTCGGTGCCCGGGGAGTCTGGAGGATGTCGCCGGTGTGGATGATGAATCGGGTGTCGATGACTTCGACCATGAAACGGTCGAGGTTGCGAGGAGCCGGTCCACCGAAGTACTCCCCCATGTAGTCATACTTGGAACCGTGGCAAGGGCACTCGAATCCCTGGGCGGGCGCGCACCACGGCACCCGGCAGCCGAGATGGACACAACGCTGATACAGAGCCATCAGGCCCCCGGCAGCCACCGATTTTCCCTCGAACTGCTCTGACAGGTTGTCGTCGTCCACCGGCACCACATATGCCCTGGCTTGGGGGATGAAGGCTGGCACCACACCACCGTCGGGGGTCCTGGTGGCGTTGATGAGGTCGATCACGGCCCCGGCGTCGATGCTGGCGCCGAACCCGCCCTTGAGACGAGGCCACATGAAGGCGAGCAACTCGACACCCAGAACCGCCAGGAACGAACCGAAGGTGGCCCCAAGGGCACGGTTGAAGAATTGGCGCCGGCTGACCCCGGCCTCTTCGGGCGACACCTCGACGACCAACTGCTCGTGAGAAACGGTGACCCCGATGGGTTCGTCGTCGGCTGGCCGAGGTTCTTCGTCTTCCGTTGGCGTCTCGCCTTCGGCGTCTGGGGGGGGTTCGAGGTTCGAAGTTTGAGGTTTGAGGTCAGAGGTCTTCGATTTGTCGGCTCGTAGAGTTTCCCGACTAAGCGCCTCCCGCCAGTTGGCAGCACCTGTGGACCGTCTCCAGGCGATCGCAAAGGCTCCCAGCGCTGCCAGGAGGGCAACCACGGCAACCCCAACCAGAAGCAGAGTCTGGGTCGTCATTCGAAATCAACCCAGTCCTTGAGGTCGTCGAAGAAGACCCCGTCCTTCCAGGGATAGGAGAAGTTGAATCCGCGGCCACGGAAGAGCACCCCGAAGATGGTGAGGGTGGCTGCGCCAGCCATGAAGATCGTGTAGAGCATGACCGCGAATTTGCGATCCGATGGTTTGGTTGAGGGATTGCGGTCTACATAGGGAACGGCCATGAAACCAATCAGACCGACGATGGTCGGCACCGTCACCCCGGCGATCTGGGGATCGAAGTAGGACAGCAACTCCTGGAGCCCGAGGAAGTACCAGGGGGCCTTCGATGGGTTGGGGGTGGCGTTGAAGTTGGCCGGATCGAGCAATGGGGCCTGGAGGATGACCGAAAGGATGATGAGCACCCCGGTCACCGCCAGCAGCGCCGCGAACTCGGCAAGCATCAGATGGGGCCAGGTGTTGACCTTGTCGGTCGGTTCGGACTTGACCTGTTGGATAGCCCTCGCCTTGACCACCGTTAGAAGTCGCTGGGTCCGCACCCCCTCAGGAACACCTGCCGCCGGCGCCACCGGCCGAGGCTGAACCAGGGCGGCCCGTTTGCCGTTGCCGCCGCCATTCGCCGG
>CAZPIZ010000134.1:0-2661 GCA_964586615.1 uncultured Acidimicrobiaceae bacterium
AAGGTAGGCGGGCACTACCAAACCCGTCGACCACCGTGGACACGCGATCGCGGCTCGGGTAATGTTCCGACATACAGCACAATCCCGTATCGTGGAACTCAACAGGAGTAGTTGATGGCCGGTGACGATCTCGATCTGAACGCCCTTCCCGACCCGGAACTGGTCGAGCAGATGCACGATGATCTGTATGACGGTCTCGCCGAGGAGATCGTCCAGGGAACCAATATCCTTCTGTCCCGTGGATGGGTCCCTCAGGCGGTCCTCAATGACGCCCTGGTCGAGGGGATGCGGATCGTCGGGATCGACTTCCGGGACGGCATCCTCTTCGTCCCCGAGGTGCTTCTCGCCGCCAACGCCATGAAGGCCGGGATGGCGATCCTCCGCCCGCTCCTCGCCGAGACCGGGGCCGAGACGATCGGCAAGGTTGTGATCGGCACCGTCAAGGGTGATATCCACGACATCGGCAAAAACCTGGTGGCGATGATGCTGGAAGGCGCCGGGTTTGAAGTGATCAACCTCGGGATCAACACCGACGCCGACAAGTTCATCGCTGCTCTCGAGGAGCACAAACCCGACATCCTCGGGATGTCGGCCCTCCTCACCACCACCATGCCATACATGAAGGTGGTTATCGACACCCTCAAAGCGCGGGGGATGCGCGATGACTACATCGTCATGGTCGGCGGGGCTCCCCTCAACGAAGAGTTCGGCAGGGCCATCGGAGCCGACGCCTACTGCCGTGACGCCGCGGTGGCGGCAGAGACCGCAGGGGCGTTGGTGCTGGCGAAGCGGTTGACGTCTGGTGAGGACCCGTGAGCCTCAAGCCTCAAGCCTCAAGCCCCAAGACACAGTCTGGGGCCGGCCGGGTGCTGGTCATCGCGTGTGGGGCGCTGGCACGGGAGTTGGTCGACGTGATCAAGGGCAATGGTCTCGAGTGGGTCGACGTGGAGTGCCTTCCCGCCAAGCTTCACAACACCCCCGACCAGATCACCGCGGCCGTGGAGCGCAAGCTGGACGCGGCGGCAGGCCGTTACCAGAAGGTGTTCGTGGGTTACGCCGACTGCGGCACCGGCGGCACCCTCGATGCCATGCTCACCCGCAGAGGAGTGGATCGGCTGCCCGGGGCTCATTGCTACGAGTTCTTCGCCGGAGCCGACCTGTTCGCAGCCCTCCACGATGCCGAGCCGGGGACGTTTTATCTCACCGACTTCCTGACCAAACACTTCGACCGTCTGGTTTGGCAAGGTCTCGGCCTCGACCGCTGGCCGCAGCTTCGTGATCAATACTTCGGGAACTACCGGCGCCTCGTCTATCTCTCCCAGGTCGATAACCAAGAGTTGGTGACGCGGGCCCGTGAGGCGGCGGACAAGCTTGGTCTGGAGTTCGAGCACCGGGCCGTGGGCTACGGCGAGTTCGCACCGGCGCTGATTCGGGCGGCGGGGGGAGCGGCGGCATGAGCACCCGCTCCGGCAGCGAGATCACCGTCATCCGCTGGCGCGACATCCCCGCCCAGGTGGTGGCCAAGCGGGGAAGAGAAGCCGCCAAACGGGAGTTGTCGCCCAGGTTTCAGGTGGCGATCGACCGCGCTGCCATGTACGCAGGCCTGTTCGGCACCGACGAGTATCTCTCGGAGTGGGCGCGTGACAGCCGTCCCTGCGGCGATGATCTCGAGTCCGAGGCCGCCAATGAGGCCGCCCGACTCGAGGCCGAATTCAATCCTGAGGTCTTGAACGAGGTGGCCGGAAACGGCGGAGTTCGATGACCGACACCTTGGTGTCGTCGTTCAGCCGAGAGGTGGTGATCGGGTTCGAGCGGCCGTTCGTGCTCATCGGGGAGAGGATCAACCCCACCGGGCGCAAGCTCCTGGCCGAGGAGATGAAGAACGGTGACTTTTCCAGGGTGGAACGCGATGCCGTCGCCCAGGTTGGGGCCGGTGCCCGGATGCTCGATGTCAACGCCGGCATTCCCCTAGCCGACGAACCGGCCTTGCTGGCCAAGGCGATCCAACTGGTGCAATCGCTTACCGACGTCCCCTTGTCTATCGACTCGTCGATCGTGGAAGCACTCGAGGCGGGCTTGGCGGTCTATCGGGGCAAGGCGCTGGTCAACTCGGTCACCGGGGAGGAGGAGCGGATGGAGCGGGTCCTGCCGTTGATCGCCAAACACGGCGCCGCCGTCGTGGCGATCTCCAACGACGAGACCGGCATCTCCGAAGACCCCGATGTCCGGTTCGAGGTTGCTCGCAAGATCGTCAACCGAGCCGCGGACTACGGAATCCCCAAGGAGGACATAGTGGTCGATCCGCTGGTGATGCCGATCGGGGCGATAGCCACCGCCGGACGCCAGGTGTTCCATCTGGTCGGACGTCTCCGCAACGAGCTCGGCGTCAACACCACCTGCGGCGCCTCCAACGTCAGCTTCGGTCTCCCCAACCGGGCCGGGATCAACGCCGCCTTCCTGTCGATGGCGATCGGGGCGGGCATGACCTCGGCCATCACCAACCCCCTCGAAGGGGATATCCGACAAGCGATTCTGGCGGCCGATGTCCTCACCGGGCGCGATCCCAACTGCTCCACCTGGATCCGCACCTTTCGGGAACCAGCGCCGGTGGGCGAGGATCCCCGCCGCCGCGAGAACCGCCGCCGGCGGCCGTGAGGCACG
>CAZPIZ010000134.1:2761-5510 GCA_964586615.1 uncultured Acidimicrobiaceae bacterium
CGGGCATAGATGGCTGACGCAGAGCACAGAGTCGTATTCACCCCATCGGGTAGGAGAGGGGAGTTCGCAACCGGCACCACCGTCCTCGACGCCGCTCGTGAGCTTGGCGTGGACCTCGATTCGGTTTGTGGCGGCCGTGGCATCTGTGGCCGTTGCCAGGTGACCGTAGGCAGCAAGCCTGGAATCGAGGCCCGAGAGGATCGGCTCTCTCCACCCGGCCCCACCGAACTCGACTATCACGGCAAGCGCGCCCTCGAGCCGGGTCAACGGCTCGGTTGCGCCGCTCACATCCTCGAGGACGTCGTCATCGATGTTCCCGCTGCCAGCCAGGTCCACCGTCAGGTGGTTCGAAAGCGGGCCGGGGTGGATGCGCTGCCGGTCGATCCGGTGATCCGTCTCCACTACGTCGAGGTCGAAGAGCCCGACCTATCGAGCCCGACCGGTGATCGGGAGCGGCTGGCCGAGGCCCTCCACCAACAATGGCAGTTGGAGGATCTCGAATTCGATCACGGGGTGATGGCGGGGCTCCAAAAGGCCCTCCGCAAGGGAGAGTGGAAGGTCACCGTTGCCGTTCGCCATGGAAAGCAGGTGCTCGCGGTTTGGCCTGGTTTTCGCGATCTGATGCTGGGGGTGGCGTTCGATGTCGGGTCCACCACCATCGCCGGCCATCTATGCGATCTCTCCACCGGTTCTGTTCTCGCCTCAGCCGGGAGGATGAATCCGCAAATCGGATTCGGTGAGGATCTGATGAGCAGGGTGTCCTATGTGATGATGAACGAGGGCGGCGAAGCGCGGCTGACATCGGTGGTCCGGGAGGCGATCAATGGCCTGATCGGTGACCTGGTTTCCGAGGCTGGAGTCGATCGTGGTGATGTGCTCGAGCTCACGGTGGTCGGGAATCCGATCATGCACCATCTGGTGCTCGGCTTCGATCCGCGCGAGTTGGGAATGGCGCCGTTTGCGCTCGTCACCGGATCGGCCCTCGACACGCCGGCATCGCTGCTGGGTCTCGATGTCCACCCGGGCGCCATGGTGTACACGCTTCCACTGATCGCCGGTCATGTGGGAGCCGATGCGACCGCGGCCATCCTCTCGGAGGGACCGCACCGTCGCGAACCGGTGCAGTTGCTGGTTGATGTCGGCACCAACGCCGAGATCGTCCTTGGCAACAAAGACCGGCTGCTGGCCGCCTCGAGCCCCACCGGTCCCGCCTTCGAGGGCGCCCAGATCTCCTCGGGTCAGCGCGCCGCCCCGGGGGCGATCGAGAGGGTTCGGGTGGATCGGGCCACCCTCGAGCCGCGGATCCGGGTGATCGGTCAGGAGATGTGGTCCGACGAGGAGGGCTTCGACGGCAGCAACGTGACCGGTATCTGTGGATCGGGGATCATCGAGGTCATCGCCGAGCTGTTCCTGGCCGGTGTGATCGATTCGGACGGGGTACTGCGTCCGCTAACCGCCGAGGTCAGCCGGATTGGGCTGACCGGTCGCACCTATTCCTACCTCTTGTGGGAACAGCCTCGAATCGAGATAACCCAAAACGACGTTCGCGCCATCCAATTGGCCAAGGCCGCCTTGTATGCCGGTGCCCGCCTCTTGATGGATCACTATGGAGTCGACCAGGTTGATCAGATCCGGTTGGCCGGGGCCTTTGGGAGCCACATCGATCCGTTCTATGCGATGATCCTCGGCATGATTCCTGATTGCCAGCTCGACCAGGTTTCGTCGGCCGGCAACGCCGCCGGGGTGGGGGCGATGATGGCTCTGCTTTCTGGCGTCGCCCGGACCGAGATCGAGGAGGTTGCTCGCAACGTGGAGAAAGTGGAAACGGCGGTGGAGCCTCGATTCCAGGAGCACTTCGTGGCGGCGATGGCGATTCCGCACAAGACCGCCACGTTCACCGAGTTGTCGAAGGCGGTCGAGCTTCCAGTCCCGACCGTTCCGCCCGAGCGGGGCCGGCGTGGAAGGCGCTCGCAATGAGCGAGGTGGTTGACAGGTTTCGGGCGCTGCACTCGCACGGCACCTTCCTGATGCCCAATCCCTGGGACGTCGGAACCGCGCGGTTCCTGGAATCGCTTGGGTTCTCCGCTCTGGCCACGACCAGTTGGGGCTTTGCCGCCAGCATCGGCCGCCTCGACCAGACCGTCACCAGGGATGAGTTGCTGGCCCACACCGAGGCTCTGGTCACCGCCATCACCGTGCCGCTCAACGTCGACTCCGAGCGGTGCTTTGCCGATGATCTGGCGGGTATTACCGAAACCGTTCGGCTCCTGGGGGACGCCGGCGCCGCCGGGTGTTCGATCGAGGACTACGACCCTGTCACGAGGGCGATCGATCCGATCGAAAGGGCGACCGAACGGGTGGCCGCGGCCGTGGAAGGGGCCCGGAGAAGTGGCCTGGTCCTGACCGCCCGAGCCGAGAACCACTTTTACGGCATCCACGACCTCGACGACACCATTGCCCGGCTCTGTTCCTATCGGGATGCGGGCGCCGAGGTCTTGTACGTCCCGGGACTGGTCGATGCCGTCGACATCGCCCGGGTGGTGACCGAAACCGGTGTACCCGTCAACGTCCTGGCCAGATCCAACGGACCGTCGGTGAGTCGCCTCTCCGAGCTGGGAGTGCGACGGATTTCAACCGGTGGTGCCATTGCTCGCGCCTCATTCGAATTGCTCAACCGAGCCGCCCGCGAACTCCTCGATCAAGGGACGTCGTCCTACGCCACCGGTGAATTAACCGCCGACGATTACAA
>CAZPIZ010000135.1:0-5499 GCA_964586615.1 uncultured Acidimicrobiaceae bacterium
TGACGGGTGTGAGGGGGCCATCAGCGGGAAAACCGATCGAGATGATGTACGAGCAGAACCGGTTCTCGGGGTACTCCAGAACCTGTCGGGCAAGGTTCTGATCGGCGACTGAGGCATGAGCGGTTCCGAGTCCGAGGTCGGCGGCGATGATCATCATCGACATCGTGGCCTGCCCCAGGTCGAACTGGAGGATCGCATTTTCCTTGGACGATTCCAGCTGAGGGGCGATGAGCGCGATGGCGGCCTGTGCGTTGGCCACGTGCCAGGCGCCTTTCCAAACTCCGGCCAGGGCGCCAAGTTGTTCTCGATCGGTTACTACGACGAAGTCCCAGGGCTGCCAGTTCTTGGCGGAGGGGCTGCGACGTCCCGCTTCCAATATCCGGTCTAGATCGTTTGCCTTCACTTCGGCATCGCTGAACTCCCGCACATTTCGTCGGGAAGTCATGGCATCCCAGGTCTGCATCGCCCCTCCTTGGGCCTTGAGGGAGTGATAGTAAGGGAAGCTACATTGCCTTCGGTAACGACTGCAGCCGACCGTCGGCGTCCGCCTTCGAACAGGAAGACATTTGCATCCCGATCTGCTTCTGATTCTGGCGGCCGTTTCCTTTGCCTTCCTGGTCAAGGGAGTCGCCGGATTCGGAGGCCCGCTCCTGGCGGTGCCGATCATCGCTCCCACGCTCGGCGTCGAGCACGCGGTGGTGGTTGTCTCGATTGGCAACCTGATCTCCAACCTGATGATGCTGTGGGAGCACCGGACCGGGTTCGAGGACACCCGTTCGCTTCTGGTCAGGCTCCTCTCGGCCGGAGCCGCCGGAACCGTGCTCGGCACCTGGCTCTTGACCCGGCTCGACAACCGCCCGCTGGCGTTGGCGTTGGCGACCCTGGTGTTGGCATACATCGTGATCTCGCTCCGTCGACCCGATTTCCGGATCGAACCGGAGCGAGGCCTGCGGTTGGCCTGGCCCATCGGAGCTGTTGGAGGCCTGGTTCACGGCGCTACCGGAAACAGCGGACCGGTTTTTGGAACCTTCCTGCACAGTCTTGGGCTGGCGCGCTCGAGCTTTGTGTTCGCGCTCACTGTCCCGTTCCTCGTATTCGGGTCGATTCAGATCGTGGCGTTCTTCGGTTTGGGTGCCTTCACTCCAGATCGAACAGTCCAAGCGCTGTGGGCGGTCGTGCCTGTACTCATCGTCATCCCAATCGGGACCCGCATCGCCCGAAGGCTCGATCAGCGCGCATTTGGGCGAATCGTGCTGGCGCTGCTGGCCTTTGTCGCCATCCGGCTGGTCCTGTCGGTCTTCGGCATCTAGACGACAGGCAGTGACTGCACACTTCCGGCAGGTCGGGGTTGCATCAGAATTCGATATCGCTTCCTGACGCTCGCGGTTGGAGCCGCGCTTAGCATCCGGGGCGCTTCACAGGCAAGGAGGAGAAGCGCGTGGGGTCCTACCAAGAATCGGTAGACACGTTGGAGACCGAGCTGACCGGTGTCCAAGGAGTCTTCGCTGGGCTGACGGCTGATGAGTGGAAACTGCCGACCAAGCTGGTTCCCTTCAATCCCGATTCGCCTCCGTGGACCATCTTCGAGCTGGCCGGCCACTTCGACATATCGATCGGCCTCACCCGCATGCTGGTGAGCAGTCTCCAGGACGGCCAACCTGGCCGGGATCGAATCAGCTTTTTCATCTTCCCCCGGTCGGAGGTGGCGCCGGTTGTCTACGACTATGCCTACACCATGGTCGACGGCAAGACCCCTGCCGACATGCCCGGTGTCCTTCTTCACACCTTTTCGAAGACGATCGAGGAGTCGAGGGCTACACCGCCCGAAAGCATCGGTTCCGGCTATTACGCCCTGATGAAACTCGGGGAATTCGTCCCGAGCCGCATCGTCGAAGCGGTTGTACACGGCCTCGACCTGACGGATGCCCTGGGACGGGATTCGATTGCCACACCTGCCGGGATCGCTGCCGCCGCCGGGATTCTCGACGAGCTTCTTGCTCGGAGGACGGTTGCCGGAAGACCGTCTGGCCTCAGTGACGAGATGGCCTGGATCAGGGCAGCTTCCGGAAGGTCGGAGCACCCGGACCCGCGGCTGCCCTTGATCGGTTGAGCTGCCCGTCATAGGTTGAATATGGGCCCGGCCCCGTTACTGGGTCGGAGCGTCTAAACTAAAATTTGCGCACGGCTAGCGTGCGGCGCTTTCTTCGCTTCTCGTTCCGTCGAGTGAAGTCACCGCCGGGCTTGTTTGGTCCGCTGTCGGCTTCAGTGACGGCAGCCATACCAAGCCTTTCCGGCGGGGGCGTAGTGATCCTGACGGTTCGAAGCTTCAGAAGGAGCATGCCATGGCCAGCAACCTCTACGTGGGCAACCTCACGTTCAACACCACCTCCGCCGATCTTCAAACACTTTTCGGTGAGCACGGTGAGGTGAAGAAGGCCCAGGTGATAACGGATCGCGAGACCGGTCGTTCGCGCGGGTTTGGATTCGTCGAGATGGCAACCTCGGAAGCAGCCGATGCTGCGATCTCCTCCCTGAACGGGCGCGAAATCGACGGTCGAGCCCTTACCGTCAACCTTGCCAAAGAACGGGCGCGATGAAGCTTCCTCCACCCAATACCAAGCGAACCTTCGACGGGAATCGCCAGCGATGTATCGGGTGCGGTCATCCCCGCCGGGAGCATCGGGTGGTCGGTTGTACGATTCCGAAGTGCCCCTGCCGTGATTGGGCCCCCCGACTGGGTCTAAAGCTCCAATCCGGCTCCACCCCCTAGGGGTCCCTCCACCGGCCAGCAGGCAAAGCCGGTCCGTAAGTCGTGGCCGCTGCTCTTCGTTGGAGGTAAGGCCGCGCTTCGCCTTGCGCTCCGGCGCAGGAGTGAGCCGGTCGGTCGGGATCAGAACGCGACGAGCAGCAGCCCGGAAACGATCACTGTCAGAGCCACGACGACGAGCCGACTCGGAGGCCATCCCTCCGGGAGCCGGGTAGCCAGAAGCGGATCGACCGTCGCGGCTCCGATTAGCAGTACGCCTGCCATGCCGATGAAGAGCAACAGTCCGGCCAATACCGGCCTGGCAACGATGGCGAGGGCAACAACCAATATCGCCGCAACAAGTGCGATCTTGCCCTGGGGGTTGGCAATGTTCACCTTGCCGAGGTGTGACCTGATCCGTCTCGTACGCCCGGCTCGGGCAGGTCTGGGTGCCGGCGGGGGTGGGGCTTTGACGGCCCGTGCCGACCGGGCTGACTTCTTGGGTGGGGCTGCTGGTGGTTTGGAAATTCCGACCGCCAGGGCAAACGCGGCGGCCTCGGTTGTGGTGAAGACAAACTCCTCACCGTCGACCCGCATGTGGAATCCGTCCACCTCCGAGTCGATCGCCACTTCATCCAGCGGCCACTCTCCGATCTCATGGTCACTGACGATCAGAGCGAGGCTGCCTTCGGTTACCTCGATATCGGCCCCGACCACGTCGAACGGATTGGCCGTTAGGCGCATCTTCCCCTGAAACTCCGGCACAGATCCCCTTGGCTTCGGACTCTCAAACTATCGGTATATAGACCGGCGACTACACCCCATTTTTGAGTCATTTCGGCCATGACCACGCCGACCCGGTCAGATCCTCTGCCTCCCCGATGGCGGGTCAGATCGGCGATGCGGTCAGCCTGCCGTTGATAGCTGTCCACCGAGGCCACATTCCAGGGCACGAGCCGGCCTTTGGCTGCCGGGATTGGCTGCGATGGCCGCCTCAAGCTCGGCGATGGCGTTGTCGAAGTGGGCCGGCCATGTTGGAGATCACTTGCCCTAAAGTCACTCCGCCGCTGGCGGGTCACGGATGCTTCTTGCTGCGTACGATGCCGACCCCCGAGAGTCTGTGGAGGTAGATGGCATGGCACAGTCGTTCGACATGGGCTTGGTGCAGAGGGGAGCCCGCAATCGGCGGACCCCGTACTACGAGGCCACTCAGAAGTACGGACCCAAGGGCTTCACCGTCTACAACCACATGTACTTCCCGATCCGGTTCGGTACCTTCGAAGAGGAATTCGATGCACTCCTCAACCAGGTCACCATCTGGGATGTGGCGGTCGAGCGATGTCTCGAGATCTCGGGTCCTGACGGCTTTCGGTTCGCCCAACTGCTGACCCCGCGCAACCTCGCCAAATGCGCGGTCGGTCAAGCCAAGTACGTTCTGATCTGCGACTCCGACGGCGGCATCATCAACGATCCGGTGTTAACCAGGATGGACGAGAACACGTTCTGGTTTGCACTTGCCTCCTCCGACGCCTTGCTATTCGCTCGCGGGCTCAGGAACGCCTATCCCGATCTCGACGTCACCATCCGGGAGGCCGATGTGGCGCCCCTCCAGATCCAGGGGCCCAAATCGAAAGACCTGATGATCGATCTGATAGGCGATGAGATCGGCAAGCTGAAGTACTACTACTGGACCAACGCCGAGATCGCAGGAGCGGCGGTGGTGATAACCAGGACCGGTTGGACTTCCGAAGTGGGTTATGAGGTCTACCTCACCGACACTTCGAAAGGAACCGAGGTATTCGAGGCGATCATGCGGGCGGGAGAGCCCCATGGGTTGCGTCCCACCGGCCCTTCCGACATACGCAGGATCGAGGGCGCCATCTTCAACTGGGGCGCCGACATGACCTACGAGAACAACGCCTTCGAACTGGGACTCGAGCGACTGGTCGACTTCGACCTGACAGACTCGGCTTCGATCTCCCTGCGGTCATACCGTCGGATCAAGCAGGACGGGGTAGCACGCAAGATCAACGGCGTTGTAGTCGAAGGCGAGCCTTTCCCGGAACTGAACAACACGAAATGGCCCGTGTCGGTCGACGGGCGAGTGGTTGGCAATGCCACGTCAGCCATTTACTCACCCCGGCTCGCCGCCAACATCGGTTATGCATGGCTGCCGATCGAGCACTCCCGGCCCGGTCAAACGGTCAGGATCGAAACAGAGTGGGGTGGTCGTGACGCCACGGTCACGCCGATGCCGTTCGTGGATCCGGAGAAGAAGATTCCCTTGTCCTGACGGTGTGAACCCCGGCCCGGACTGCGGCCTCTTTGAATGAGGCAGCCAGGGACGCCACTGTCTCGTGGGCGTTAAGTCCACTCGGGTTACCGGCGACGAGGAGGCTTGCCTCTCCCAACCCTTCGGGTTGCCAGCCACCCTTGGCCCGGGGGCAGTCGAAGGCGGTTCTATAGGCGGTGATGCCGAGGACCACCACTACCGCTGGCCGGAGGTGCGACACCTTTCTTTCCAGCTCGAGGCCACCGCGTCTGATCTCGGTGGTCGAGAGTTCGTCGGCTCGAGCCGTGGCGCGGTTGACGATGTTGGTTATCCCCATGCCCCTCGAGGTCAGGTCGGCGGTGTCCTCGCGGGTCAATCCACCAGAGGCGTCGATTTCCCGTTCGCTCAGGCCGGCCAGGTGCAGGGCCGGGTAGAAGCGGTTGCCCCGTTTGGCGAAATGGGCCTGGGCGGCGGCGGTCCA
>CAZPIZ010000136.1:0-2354 GCA_964586615.1 uncultured Acidimicrobiaceae bacterium
GTCCTCGGTCCGTTCAAGGTCATCGGTAGCAGGGGAGCCGTTCTCGCCCACCCAGCCGGTGCCCTCCGGGGCCGCAGGTTCGGTCGTGTTGTTCCTGGCAGCTGCCTGAATCAGGTCGCGCAGCTTGCGAGGTGGCTGCGGCGCATTGGTGAGATCAAATCGGTCATCGTCAGCTACGGAATCGGCGGCGTCGACCGTCTGTCCAGGGCCCGGCCCGGGGACGGCGACAGGATGGGGATCGGGCTGAACGGGACGTTCCGAACCGGCCAGACCCTTCCGAAGCTTGCCGCGTAAACCCGTGGCTGCGGTCAGGGCGGTCTTCTTGGCCAAAACCGGGAGTGCCTCGTAAGAAAAGGCCAGGGCATCGTCGGCTGCAAATACTGCCCGGTCATTGCCAAGCTGAAGCTCGAACCTGTCCCCCTCGACTCGTTCCGCCTTCACCTGGGCAGTGGACCACGAGCCCAAGATCTCGTCGCCGCTCACAAGCTCGACGCGACCTTGATTCAGGTTGAGGTCGGTCTTCAGCCAGTTTCGGGGATCCGCTTCGATCTGAAGCCGTCCGCTGAACTTCATCCGCAACCTCCGCCAAATCGATTCACGGGGCCAAACACGCCTAGGTCAGGACTACAGGCTGACAGTATCGGGCATCCCGGGTGTTTTTTACCACTATCGGTGGCCAGGACAGCTTTCTATAGGATTTTCAGGACCATCCGGCTCGCTCGTCGAGGCCTCCTTCTTCGATGAATCTGGCCATTTCTTCGATCTCTGCGCCGACCGAGCGATCGCCGGTCAGCGGCGGCACGAACTCCCGGATTCCCTGCCAGATCCGGCTCGCCACCCGACCCGGTCGATGGGGCCGTCGGTACTCGAGCCCCTGAGCGGCGCAAACCAGCTCGATGGCCAGAACCCGGGCGGTGTTGTCGAGGACCAAAGAGAGCTTCCTCCCGGCCCCCCAGCCCATCGAGACGTGGTCCTCCTGAGATCCGGAGGTGGGTATCGACTCCACCGACGCCGGGTGAGAAAGCACACGGTTCTCGGCAACGAGAGCCGCCGCCGTGTACTGGGCGATCATGTATCCCGAGCTCACCCCCGGACGAGCGGCCAGAAATGCCGGCAGCCCAGCCGAGTGCTGAGGATCGAGCATGCGGTCGGTGCGGCGCTCCGAGATGGATCCCAGCTCGGTGACACCTATCGCCATAAAATCGAGGACGAAGGCGAGGGGTTGGCCGTGAAAGTTCCCACCCGAAACCACCTCACCGGTCTCGGGAAACACGATCGGATTGTCGACCACCGACCCCAGCTCCCGAACCAGCACACTTTCGACGTGCTCGAGGGTATCGAGAACTGCTCCGTGCACCTGGGGCGCGCATCGAAGGCAATAGGCGTCTTGAACCGCGTGGTGGAAATCGTCTGCGTGGCTGGCGCCGATCTCCGAGCCGTCGATCACACTTGCGATCCGTCGGGCGGATTGAATCTGACCCGGATGAGGGCGCAGGGCATGGATGTCTGGCCGGAAGGGTCGGGCAGAGCCCAGCAGGGCTTCGACCGAGAGACCGCATGCCATGTCGGCGGCGCGGGCAAGCCGCCGCGCCCGATCCAGGCCGAGCACCGCCATCGCCAGCATTCCTTCGGTTCCGTTGAGAAGGGACAGGCCCTCCTTTGCCTGGAGGCGCAGCGGCGAGAGCTTCTTCTGTTTCAGAGCGTCGGCCGCCGGAACGGCCTTGCCGTCGACCTTGACGAAACCCTCACCAATGATGGGCAAGGCCAGGTGGGCAAAAGGTGCCAGGTCGCCGGAAGCACCGACCGAACCCTGTGACGGCACCACCGGCAGCAGATCCAGGTCGAGCATCTCGACCAGTCGTTCGACGATCTGGGTCCGCACCCCGCTGTAACCCTGAGAAAGAGTCCGGGCTCTCAAAGCCAGCATCGCCCTCACCAGTTCATCGGGCACCGGAGGGCCGACGCCGGCGGCATGGCTCCTAAGGAGGTTCACCTGGAGTTCGGCCGCCTCCTCCCGGCCCACCCGGGTGGTGGCCAGCGCCCCGAAGCCGGTTGTGATCCCATAGACTATGTCGTCTCCAGCCACCGCCTGTTCGACGATCCTTCTCGCGGGCGCCATTCGTCCTTCGACTGTTGGGGCCAGAACCGGTCGGGAACGTCGGTATGCCAAAGCCACAACATCGTCGGGGGTTAGTGGTCCCCCGTCGATCACCACCTGTGACTGCGGTCTGGTGTCGGTCATCGGCCGGCCAGTCCAGCACAGAACGACATGAGGACGTGGACGAGGTTGAGATCGAAGCCGACTTTCACAAACCCCCCAGCAGAGACATCGGGCCCCCCAGCAGAGACATCGG
>CAZPIZ010000136.1:2454-5487 GCA_964586615.1 uncultured Acidimicrobiaceae bacterium
CCCCCCAGCAGAGACATCGGGCCCCCCAGCAGAGACATCGGTCCGTCGCCCACGGTCCCGGAGCCTACCCACCCAGCCCACGTTGCCCGTTGCACGGGTTTCTAGCCTCCAGGGTCAAAGCGCGGAAGGGCACCGGCCCCCCGCCCATTAACGCTATCGACTCAAGGAGGCACACATGAGCGTCAGCTATCGGCTGGAAGGCGAGGTGGCGATCGTCACGCTTGCCAGACCCGAGAAATTCAACTCTGTATCGGCCGACCTGAGCCGGGGTTTGATCGAAGCCACGGCCCGAGCATCCGCCGAGACCCGTGCGATGATTCTCACCGGCGAAGGCAAGGCCTTCTGCTCAGGCGCCGACCTGGCAGATCTGATGGGTGACTACGAGGCCGGCGGGCCCGATCTGGCTTCCGTGATCAACGACCGGTTCAACCCCATGGTGGAAGCCTTGATCGACGCCAAGGTTCCGACCATCGCCGCCATAAACGGCGTGGCGGCGGGAGCGGGTCTCGGGTTGGCCCTCGCCTGCGACCTGCGGGTGATGTCGTCCCAGGCGTTCTTTCTTTCCGCCTTCATCGGACTGGCTCTGATCCCTGACACAGGGTCGACCTGGTTGCTGGTCCATCATCTCGGTCTGAGCCGCGCCATGGAGTTCACCACCACCAATCGGCGAATGGCCCCCGACGAGGCCGCCGCCCTCGGACTGGCACGGGTCGTCGAGGCCGAAGAGTTGATGGCCAACGCTTTGATGGTGGCCACCGACCTCGCCGGTGGGCCCACCTCGGCCTACGTCGCCAACCGCAAGATCCTTTATGGTGCTGCCGCTTCGAATCTGTCCTCAGCTCTCGAGGTCGAACGCATTACCCAGGGAGAGCTTGGCAATTCGGCGCTTCACCTCGAGGGAATGCGGGCGTTTCTCGAGAAGCGCGAGCCTGACTTCAAAGCCGTATCAGGCACCTGACTTACGGGCTGCCCACCTGGAACGGAAACGACGAGCTATCCCGAACAGGCTGACCGTCAACCACACCGCCCCCACCGTCAGGATCAGGACCACGATCAAGGTGATGGTGGGGTTGGCAATCGCCAGCGCCACCAGGCCCGCCGCCACACCGTCTTCCGCAAACGAAAGGAAGATGTTCGAGAACGGTTCAGGAGACGTGTTCACTGCAGCACGGGTGGTCGCCTTCGCCGAATGGGCCGACAATGCCAGCGTCCCGGAGATGATCGCACCAACGGCAGCGCCGATGGACGACCCCTCACCTGCGATCACGTAACCAAGGGCGGCCGCACCGAGAGGCCGCACAAACGTGTGTACCGCATCCCAGATGTTGTCCAGGTAGGGGACCTTGTCGGCCACGAACTCGATCGCATAAAGGACGCCTGCCACGACCATGACATCGGTGCGCTGCAAGACCGAGGGGACGTCAAGCCAATCGAGGCGCCCGGCCAAACCCAGAAGGAACGTGACCAGATAGAGGTTGAGCCCGGCGGCCCAGCCCGACCCTGCCAAAAGGCCGATCGTGTCGATCATGCGGGCTGAAACCTAGGGACGGACGATATAGATCGTGATGGAAATCGTTCCACCTTCACCACCGCCAAGACCCACTCCAACCGCGGTGTTGAGCCAGGCGAGATCCTCGTTACCGGTTTGGAACGTGATCAATTCCTGAGGTGTGGCTTCGGTAGGGCTCTTGGCGATGGAGACGCCGCCTCCCCGGTAGGCCACCGTTTCCCGTTTCTCACCGATCGTGGCGCGAATGTCCAGGTCCATGTGTCCGTCCAATCGGACGGTGACGTAGTCGACCCCTTTGACGGGACGCTCACCTTCCCAATGGGAGCTGGTGGCGGTTCCTTCAAACGGAAAGTCGATGCGGGCGCCCTGGGGCATCTTGCCCAACATCCGGGGAGCCATGGTCGCCTTGATCTGACAGAATTCTTCAAAGGTCGGCATGCCCGCCAACCTACTTGACCCTGGACTGGGCGTGCACCCGATCCACCATGTCCATCAGGGCGAGACTGTCGTCCAGACTCCAGAGATCGCTCTCCGTCTTGCCGGCGGTTACACATCGCTCCACTTCTTCGACCTCAGGCCGGTAACCGAGATCCTCGACGTCGTGAACTGCCATCTCGCCGTCCCGACGGTGCACGGTCAGCCGGGTGGAGTGATGAAAAGGCGCTCGCAGCGTGATTCGCCCTTCCGGTCCGGCGATGACGGCTTCGTTCTCCCCGAATGCCAGCAGCGACGACGACAGGACAGCCAGCTCGCCACCCGCATATGCAAGAGTCATGCCGCTTTGCGTTTCCACTCCGGTTTTCGCCAGCACCGACAGCGACGTCATCCGCACCGGAGGGCCGAGCAGGATGTGGGCGAGGGCAAGCGGGTAGACGCCGAGGTCGTACACGCTCCCGCCTCCGAGCTCGGGAGAGAACCAGCGCCGGTTTGGATCATCGGGTGCGGGGATCACGAAGTCGGCGGCCAGGTGACGAACCGGTCCGATGGTTCCGGCTGCCACCAGATCTGCCAGCTTCAAGATGGCTGGCTGGAATCTCATCCACATACCTTCCATCAAGAAGATCCCCCTCTTCCGTGCCCGTTCGACCATCTCGGTGGCCTGGCGGCGGTCAAGAGCAAACGGTTTCTCGATCAACACCGGGCGATCCTTTTCGAGGCAGGCGAGGGTGTCTTGGTAGTGGCGATCGTTGGTGCTGGCGATGTAAATGAATTCGACGTCGGGGTCTGACGCCAGTTCTCCAACGGAGGTGTAGGCGGCTCCAATTCGGTGCTCTGTCGCAAATCCCCGGGCGCGATGGCGAGAGGCCGACATCACTGCCACCACCTGGCCGCCGGGCATACCTGAGATGGTCGAACACAGGACCGACGCCATCCGGCCAGTTCCGACGATGCCCCATCGACCCATATCAACCCCTACAGCAGCGAGTCCATGGCCGACAGGAAACGGTCGTTCTCATCGACCGCGCCAATCGTCACCCGGATCCACCCGCCCCCGAATTGGCGAACGATGACACCCTTCCGCA
>CAZPIZ010000137.1:0-4227 GCA_964586615.1 uncultured Acidimicrobiaceae bacterium
AGTGCCTTGCGGAGGGAGAGGAAGGTCACTCCCGAGGCGATCATGGTGATTCCGACTACCAGGGCGAACGCTGAGAGTGCGTAGGCCAGGAGTCCGACGTTGAGGGCGGTGGTCAGGGCGGTGGCGGTGATCCAGCTGGCCCGGGCGGCGTTAGCCACCATGACCGCTTCTCCGTCGTCGCCGATGACCGGGTTGCCGGCTTCGTCGACCGAGGCGACCTGGCGGTCCATCTCCGAGTAGCGGAGACCTTCAGTCGTGTCCAACTGGTGGGTCTCGATGATGGCGGCCTGGGCGTACATGCTGAGGGGGCCCCGTACCGGGACTTCAGGGAAGATCGCATCGTCGGGGGTGGTGATGTTCTCGGTGGCTGCCTGGTTCCAGGTGTAAACCGCTCCGAAAGCCCCTCCGGCGAAGGATCCGATCCCGACCACCAGGGTGAGGATTCCGACTACTGCTAGGAGCCGGCGGCGGGCAACACCCGTCCGCTCGGTGAAAGCCGTGGGGGCTTGTGTGTCGATTACCGCTGTCATCTTGTGTCCTCCTTGTGAACACTGATTAGAAAATTGACAACCTCAGTGTCCCGAAACCGGTTAAACCCCGGTAGGGCCAAACAGAACCTTGCCTCGGGACTAGTGGCCCTACCTTGGATGAGCCGGGACCTGGCAGGTTGATGGGGTACTCGAGCAAGGAATCAAGTTGAACGATTCGTCCAAGGTGTTTGACCGCGTCACGATGGTGGTTGCGGCAATCGGCGTTCTGGTCATGGCCGCGATATTCGTACTCGTGATTCGGGGCCCTTCTGCCAGTGGAGCCGGGATCGAGCGCACTGTGGCCGAGATTGAACTCAAAGAGTTTGTCATCTCAGGAGATTTGGCAGTTCCCGAGGGAGCAGTCAGCTTGCGGGTCACCAACGTGGGCAGCGTCGCCCACAACCTGACGGTGGTGGGGGGCCCGAGCACTCCAGACCTCAACGCCGGGGAGAGCGCCACGCTCAACCTGGGTGACATGACCGCCGGGGAATACCAACTGATCTGCGCCATCCCGGGACACGAGTCCTCGGGGATGTCGGCGAACCTGACGGTCGGTGAGACCTCGGCCGATGGTGGCCACGCCGGCGATGCCGCCGTCGTCGACTACGAGGCGATGGACGCCGCCATGATGGAGTCGATTCTCGCCTTTCCGGCTGCCACCGAAGGCAGCGGCAATCAGCCATTGGAACCCGTGATCCTGGCCGACGGGACCAAGCAATACGAGATCACGATCGCTATCACCCCTTGGGAGGTAGAGGCCGGCAAGGTCGTCGATGCCTGGACCTACAACGGCCAGGTTCCGGGTCCGGCCATTCGGGTGAATGACGGAGATCGGGTCTCTGTGATCTTCCACAACGAACTACCGATGGGCACCGACGTCCACTTCCATGGGGTCAAGCTCGAGAACCAGATGGACGGGGTGGCGCCTTTGACGCAGCCTCTGATCGAACCGGGGGACAGCTTCACCTACACCTTCGTGGCTGAGGGTCGAGCGGTATCGATGTATCACGCCCATCACCATGGCCAGCTCCAGGTACCCAACGGGTTGTTCGGGACGATCATCATCGGCGATACCCCACTTCCAGCCGGCCGGACCATTGGAGGAATCGAGGTTCCGGAGGATCTCGAGCTGGTGACAGAGATCCCGATGGTCCTCAACGATGCCGGGGTGATCGGCTTCTCGCTCAATGGAAAATCGTTCCCAGCGACGGAGCCCTTGGTGGTCGGGCTCGACGACTGGTTTGTGGTCCACTACTACAACGAGGGTCTTCAGATCCACCCGATGCACCTGCACGGGTTCCCCCAGCTGGTCTTCTCCAAAGACGGCTACCCACTAGACCAGCCGTATTGGGTAGACACCCTCAACGTGGCCCCGGGCGAGCGCTATTCGATCCTGGTCCACGCCGACACTGCGGGAGCGTGGGTGTGGCACTGCCACATCCTCAACCACGTCGAACGGGAAGAAGGCATGTTCGGGATGGTCACTGCAGTGATCGTGGAGGCCTAGCCATGCTGGTCTACTACTTCGGTCACGTTGATGGCACCCTCGAGCAGGTGGCGGCCGCGATCACCGATTCTGGAAGCAACATGTCGGCCTGGGCCAAGGTGGCCTATCGGCGCGGAGAAGAGTTGCGGACCCGGATCCACCCGGGTCCTTTCCTCCCCGCCAAGGAAGTCGGCATCGAGCTCGGAGCACCGCACGCCCGTTCCGGATCGGTGATCATTCCGCTCTCGTGGAAAGCTACGGGAGTAGAGGCTCTGTTTCCGGCCATGGACGCCGATCTGGTCCTCCAGCCGATCGGCCCCAATCTCGTTGAAGTGGTTTTCCGGGGCTCTTACGAGCCCCCGCTAGGGGGCTTCGGCCGTATTCTCGACCGGGCGGTCATGCATCGCCTGGCGGAGGTCAGCGCCAAGACCTTCCTCGACCAACTATGCAGCGCGGTGGAGACGGCGATCGCTTCAGATGGGAAGCAGGATCCGGACAGTGGTGCCGTGACCGATCCGGCTGTAGACGGTGGTGTCGCCCCCGGCCTTTTCGGCCCGTCCTCGCAGGCTGGCTAAACCCAGGCCAACACTGACCGTCGCCGGATCGAACCCGCCTCCCTTGTCGGTGACGGTCAGGATCAGGAAACCGGCGCCGCTTTCGGCTCTTACCTCGACTGTGGGGCTTCCCGAATGGCGGAGAGCGTTGTTGGTGGCTTCCCTGACGATCTGACAGGCGACGTCGATCACGTCCCCCGGTACCCGGGTCAGCTCGGGGCTGACCTCGACCTGCGTTTCGACACCGTAAGGCTCGGAGAGTTGATGAACTAGCCGAGTGAGCTCAACTCTCAGGTCTCGATCCTGCCAGGCCGGAGGTTTCAGATCGAAGATGAACCGCCGTAACCCGGTGATCGCCGCATCAAGCCTCTCGACCGCTTCCTCCAGATCCCTTCGGTCCGACGCCTCATCGAGTCTTGAGGCGAGGCCCTGTAGGACCAGACCAACGGCAAAGAGGTCCTGGATGATGCCGTCGTGCAGGTCACGGGCGATTCGTTCGCGGTCCTCGACCAGGGCCAGCCGGCGAAGCCTCTGCTGGACCCGGACGTTGGCCACCGCCGATCCGGCGATGGCGGCAAGTGCCTCGACCAGTTGTTCGTCGTCGGTGGTGAAACCTCCTTCCTTCTCGGTCAGATAGAGGTTTCCGAATACTCGGTCGCCGGCTCGAACCGGCACGCCCAGGAACGAGGTCATCGGGGGATGGTTTGGGGGGAAGCCAACCGAATCGGGATGATCCTGGATTCGATCCAGGCGGATGGTCTTTGCTTCGCCGATGAGGGTGCCCAAGACTCCCCGACCGCTTGGTAGGTGCCCTATCGCCTCAGCCAGCCCTTCGGGCATCCCGACGTGGACGAACTCGATGAGGGTGCCGTGCTCCCCGATGACACCGAGGGCCGTGTAGCGGGCACCGGTGGTCTCCCGGGCGGTTTCGGCGGTTGCGACCAACAGTTCGCTCAGGTCGGACATGGCTGTCACCGCCGCAGCTCCATTGACCAGCGCTGACAGCCGTTTTGAGGTTACGTCGGTCACCACCGGCAGGGTAGTGAGTGCGATGACCACGCCGATTGTCTGTAACGTCGGGGAAGGTGAATGTGACGTGAGAATCCTTCTGGTCGATGACCACGAAATCGTCAGGAAAGGCTTGCGCGCTCTTCTTGAGGCCGAACCCGATTTTGAAGTGGTCGGTGAGGCCGGCAGCTCGGCCGAGGCGCTCCGGCGGGTTGGTTTCGACTCGCCTGATGTCGTAGTGCTCGACGTCCGGCTGCCGGACGGATCGGGTGTGGAGATCTGTCGTGAGATCCGGTCGGAATTCCCGGATGTCAAAGTGCTGATGTTGACGTCATACGCCGATGAGGAGGCGTTGATGTCGGCCATATTGGCGGGAGCCTCCGGATATCTGCTCAAACGCATCGATTCGAAAGCGCTTATCGAAAGCCTCCATCGGGTTGGTAACGGAGAGTCGCTGCTCGACGAGGAGATGGTGTCGAAGCTGTTCTCTGCAGTACGAGGTGGTGGGCGGCAGTCGGATCCGTTGCTCGGCAAGCTCTCAGATCAGGAACGGCGGATCCTCGATCTGATTTCGGAGGGATTGACCAACCGTCAAATCGCCGAGGCGATGTTCCTGGCTGAGAAAACCGTCAAGAACTACGTGTCGAAC
>CAZPIZ010000137.1:4327-5484 GCA_964586615.1 uncultured Acidimicrobiaceae bacterium
TCCGATGGTGGGTAGTGGTGCTCTGATCCTGCCTGGATACGCACCAGGTGGGCAGCGGCGCCCGCCCGATGTCGTATGCCCATCTTCATGAGGAGATTCGACACGTAGTTCTTGACGGTTTTCTCGGCGAGGTAGAGGTCATCGGCGATCTCGCGATTGGTCTTTCCCTCTGAAATCAGCTGGAGAATGATCCGCTCACGATCGGTCAGGCGGGCCAGGAGCGGATCGACCGGCCGGTTCCCCCCATCGGTCGAGGGGACGTCTTCGAAGGCGGTGCCTCCCAGAGCAACCCGGCGGATCACCTCTACCAGGTCGAAGTCGTGGACCCGCTTGAGGACGAACCCCCAGGCTCCGGCCTTGCGGCATGCCGCCAGGGCTGACTCGTCCGCGTAAGCGGTGAGAATCAAGACCCGGGAATTTGGGGAAACCGTCTTCGCCCTCTTGCAGACGTCTACACCCGAACCGTCTGGGAGGTCGAGGTCGAGGACCACAACGTCGGGCTCCTCAAAGCCAATCCGCCGGACGGCTTCCTCGACTGTGGCCGCCTCGCCGACGACTTCGAGATCGGACTCTGCCTCGAGGAGGGCACGGATTCCGTGTCTTACTAGCTCATGGTCGTCGACGAGCACCAACCGGATCGGGCCGCTCCTGTCTTGGCGGGAAGGCGCAGCTTTGCGCTCGATCGTCTCAAGAGCCCCAGGGAAATCAAGAGCCCCAAGGGAATCAAGAGGCGTTGCCATTGTTGGACCTCACTCTTGTGCCCTCGGTTCCATCGGTCAGTGCCCACATCACGTCTTTCATGCTCAAAATGCCGAGGATCTCTCCGTTGTCGACGACCGGAAGGTGCCGATAGCCGGCAGCCAGCATCCAGCTAGCTGCGTCCTCGACGCTCACGTCCGGCTCCAGAGAGTCGGGGTCGGGCGTCATCAGCTCGCTTACCTTCGTCTCCTTGGGGTTGCTCCCTCGGGCGACTGCTTTCAGGATGTCGCGTTCGGTGATGATTCCGATGAGACGTCCGTGCCATGTGACTGGCAGTGCCCCGTGGTCCGCGTTGGTCATTCTCTCTGCGGCCTGGGCCATGGTTGCATCGGCGGCACATGTCTCGACGGGACCCCCCATTGCTTCGCTAACCAGCATCTCGAGACCTCCTTGTGGCG
>CAZPIZ010000138.1:0-1079 GCA_964586615.1 uncultured Acidimicrobiaceae bacterium
ATCACAAAGGAGTCTCCGCCAGGGTGCGACCGTCGATAGGAGAGGACGCCGGCGGCGGAAGGAAGGACCTCGATGGCCCCGCCGTGGAGGGCGGGCTGAGCCCGTCGCAACCGCAGCAGCCGCCGGTAAAGCTCAAGACGGGAGCCCGGCTCACCCAATTCCATCTCGACGTTGTGGCGGACGTGGTCGGGGTGTACCGGCAACCAGGTCGATGGAGTGTCTGGGGACGAGAAACCGGAGTGGGTGGCCGCTGACCATTGCATCGGCGTGCGACATCCATCGCGCCCCTGGCCCGGTACCCGACGCCCGTAGGGGTCTTGTTGCAGGTGGGCAGGGATCTCGGTCTCCACCATCCCGATCTCGTCTCCGTAATAGATGGTCGGTGTTCCTCGTAGCGTGAGCAAGAGAACCGCCATCGCCAGAGATTCCTCCCAGCCGAGCCTGGTGGCGATTCTCTTCTCGTCGTGGTTTCCCGCCACCCAGTTGGGCCAGGCGCCCGCTGGCAAGACCCTCTCCATCGAGATGACGATCTCGCGCAATTTGTCGGCGTCGGTGCCGGCTGTCAGCGGCGCGAAGTTGAAGGGCATGTGGAGCCCTTCGCCGCCGCCGAAGTAAGAGGCCCATCGTTCCCAATCCCATTCATGAATTTCCGCGATCGAGAACCGCTCCGGGTATTCATCGAGGACCGACCGGAACTTGCGAAAGAGCAAGTGGATGTCGTCATCGGCGGAGTCGTAGATGTGGTCGGTGGCGGCCCATTCGGGATTGAACTTGTAGGCGGTGGGATCGATGAGTGCCACCGGGGGGTTGTCGCGGAGCAGCGGATCCTTCATACATCGTTGGGCAACATCGATCCGGAAGCCGTCCACCCCGCGGTCCATCCAGAAGCGGAGGACGTTGAGCATCTCCCGCTCGAGTTCGGGGTTGCGCCAGTTGAGGTCGGGCTGAGAAACCAGAAACGAGTGGAGGTAGTACTGGCCGGTGGTGTCGTCCATTTCCCAGGCGGGGCCACCGAACAGTGACACCCAGTTGTTCGGGGGCGATCCATCGGGCTTGGGATCTCGCCACACGTACCAGTC
>CAZPIZ010000138.1:1179-4106 GCA_964586615.1 uncultured Acidimicrobiaceae bacterium
CTCGTCCCCGGCCCGGACCTCGGCCGGCACCTCGACCGGGCCCTCCAAAACCACCCGTCGCAGGTGATGGTTGACCCGCCCGCCCCGGCTATCGATGCGTGCCACCAGCTCCTGACCCAGATAGCAGCCCTTGTTGAAAGACACGGACTCGTCGACAAGCCCGGTTTCCTGGGGGATCGTCTTCTCGTCGACGTCGCGGTCCATGACGGGCTCTCGCGCCTCGACCCGCAGCGCCTCCCACTCCTGCGGTGACATGAGCGGCGTCTCCACCTGGCCTTCGACAAATCCGCGTTCCATATCCCCCATCGGCGCCGCAACCGCCCCCTCGGGCAGCGGACCGACGACGGTCGTGACCGGGACCGGGCGGTTGATGGTGGCCTTCACCCGGATCTTGTAGTGGGTGAGGTCATCGGCGACCTGATCTCCGACGCCGGCGTCGGTCACCAGACCGATCCGGTTGTCGGTACCGAACACCCAAAGGAGGGCGCGCAGTTTTCCCTGGGGCGCCAGCAGGAACGAGCGCACCGCCGCGGTTGGTTGCATTCGGTCGAGTTCCTGACTCAGGAGATCGTTGAGAAACTTCTTTGCATCGGGTCCCTCCACGACCACCAGTTCGTGGGTGCCTTCGATCTTCTTGGTCTCAGACATAGGGAGCCATCGCCACCGCTTGCAGGGCGGCCGCCGCCTTGTTCATCGTTTCCTGATACTCGGAGGCAGGCTCGGAGTCGGCCACGATTCCGGCCCCGGCCTGAACCCAGGCCCGGTGGTCCGCCATCACGACAGTTCGGAGGCAGATGGCAGTGTCGACATTTCCGGAGAAGTCGATGTAACCGACGGCTCCTGCATACGGTCCCCGCGCCACCGGTTCCAGCTTGTCGATGATCTCCATCGCCGCCACCTTGGGCGCACCCGACACCGTCCCGTGGGGGAACGTAGCCCGAAGGACATCGACCGGGCCTATCCCGGGGCGGAGCTTGCCGGAGACTCCAGAGACGATGTGCATCACGTGGGAGTAACGCTCGATGACCATCAGATCATCCACCTGAACCGTGCCGAACTCGCATACCCGTCCCAGGTCGTTGCGGGCGAGGTCGATCAGCATCACATGCTCCGCTCGTTCCTTGGGGTCGGCCAGCAATTCTTCCTCGAATCGGCGATCCGCCTCCTCCGAGGCTCCCCTGGGCCGGGTTCCAGCAATGGGACGTGAGAACGCCATCCCATCCCGAACCCTCGTCATCAGTTCCGGGGAGGAGCCGACCACGGCGACTTCCGGATGGCGGATGAAGAAGAGGTACGGCGAAGGGTTTATGACCCGCAACGCCCGGTAGACGGCAAAGGGGTCCTCCTGGGTTCTGGTCTCGAGACGCTGGGACAGAACGATCTGAAAAGCGTCTCCGTAGAGAATCCTCTCTTTGGCTTCTCTGACGGCGGCTTCGAACTCGGGTTGGCTCATCGTCGAGATCACTCCCGGAAGGTTGGGTTTCTCGATCGAGGTCACCCGGTAGGGATGGGCGGTACCAAGCCTGGCGGCATCTCGTTGGAGATCCCCAACCGCCTTGTTGTACTGGGCCACAGGATCGTCGCCGATGAGCACGTTGCGCACGAAGGTGATGGTCTGGGCAAAGCGATCGATGGCAGCCAGGGCCCCGACCGCCTGCCACACCATCTCAGGCAGACGGCGATCGTCGACCGGCTGTGACTCAAGCCGCTCGATGTACCGAACGCAGTCGTAGCCCAGATACCCGACGAGGCCCGAGTGCAGCGGGGGCAAACCGGGAATATCAGGTGTGCTGTGTTGGGCGACCACCTTTTCGAGAACAGCGAGCGGATCGCCAGGGGGCAGCGGTAGCTCCGACTCAACCCGCCCATCGCGGCCCACCAGAGTGAACAACGGGTCCCAGCCGAGGAAGGACCATCGGGCCCATCGCTCCCCTCCTTCCACCGACTCCAGAAGGAATCCGGGAGCATCACCGACCAGTTTCTCGAAGGCCGATACGGCTGTGTCCCGGTCGGCAAGGACCGTCTCGAAGACGGGCACCACCGAGTGCCGGGTGGCAAGGTCGAGGAACTCAGAAAGTGATGGCTTTGGCATGCTCAGATTTGTGAGAGATTCTCCAGGAAGGGGATTCTCACCATGATGTTGGTGAAGAACGAGGCAAGTCGGTTGAGGTTGCCCGTGAGCATCACCAGGCCAAACGTTGCCAGCAGAAGACCGGAAGCAATGTTGATCGGCCTGAGATGGGGCCGGACGCGGAGAAAGAATCTATGAAGGCCAAGGGCCGAGAGGAGAAACGGAGTGCCGAGGCCGAGCGAATAGGCGACCAGCAACAGCACCCCCTGGGCAAGGGTTTCCCTGGTAGCGGCCGTGGCCAAGACCACGGTCAGGATTGGGCCGATGCAGGGGGTCCATCCAAAAGCGAAAGCAGCGCCCATCACCGGTGGGGCCAAAGCACCGAGCCGTGAGGGCCGAACCCGGAGACGGATGTCGCGGCTGAAGGCGGCCAAGGGACCCCGCTGGGATACCGCCAACGCCACCATCAGCACACCGAAGACGACCACCACCGCTCCGGCTATCCGGCTCGCCGTCGCCAGGTTGGCGGCGAGGAATCGGCCGATCGAACTGGCGGTGGCCCCAAATGCGGCAAAGACGAGGGTGAAACCGCCGATGAAGAGAAGCACCACTCGCACCAGGCGGCGGGTGGAGGCACCGCCTTCCTCGATCTCGGTGACCGAGTAGCCCGACATCATCGATAAATAGCCGGGCAGGAGGGGCAGCACACAAGGAGAGAGGAAGGAGATAACTCCCCCTCCAAAGACAATCAGGATCTGGAGCAGCAATGAAGCGTCGGACATCGAATCAGGAACGATCAGGTTTCGACCATGATCCCACGGCCGACCAGTCACCTTGAATCTGTAAACACCTTGAA
>CAZPIZ010000138.1:4206-5454 GCA_964586615.1 uncultured Acidimicrobiaceae bacterium
CACCTTGAATCTGTAAACACCTTGAAGCTGCTCAAACCACTGCTGCCGATCGAACGATTCACAGCCCACGACCGGGCGGTGGCGCTGGTTATGTGGATGGTGGGGGTGGTTCAGGGATTTGCCCAGGCCCATCCCTCGGCCGGCCTGCCCTTCACCCGTCAGGGTCTGGGGATGACCGAGGCGGACATGAGCGCGGTCCTGGCGGTCGCCCGCCTCGCCAGTCTGGGAGCAATCGCCCTCTCGATCTGGGGCGACCGCAAGGGACGGCGAAAGCCTTTGCTGGTGGCGTACACGCTCTTGATCGTCGGCACCGGCGCCGGCGCCCTCGCCACCGCGCCCTGGCAGTTCGGTCTGTCCCAGAGTCTGGTGCGGGTGGCAGTGTCGGCACTTTCGTCGCTGGGGGTGGTGTGGCTTGCCGAACATCTGGCCCCGCATGTCCGGGCCTACGGAGTGGCGATCTACGGTGCCGCCGGGAGTTTTGGAGCAGGTCTCGCCATCCTCGGATTGCCTCTGGCCGAACGTGACTGGCGATTGCCCTACGCCCTGAGTCTGGCGGGTCTGTTTCTCTTGCCGGTTCTCGCCCGTCGTCTTGAGGAAAGCCCCCTGGTCCGCTCCACCGAGCCCCCCACCCGGGTCCTATCGGGACTGTTGGCAGCGACCTCACATCGATGGTTCTCGCTTGCCGCGATCACCGGATTGTTTCCAAGCGCATTTATGGCGGTGGGGTTGGCATTTACAACCGAGCGCCTGGTCGGGGATCTGGGACTTTCGACCGGCACCGCCATCCTGATCGCACTGGGAGGAGGATCCATCGGCGGGATCGGGTTCTTCCTTGGCGGGCGGTTGGCAGACTCTCTGGGTCGACGGCCGACCACCGTCCTCGCCCTGGTATCGATCCTGGTGGGCGGCCTTAGCTTCTATCACTTCGACGACACTCGGCTGTTGGTGGCCTCGATCGTGGTGTCGTCGTTCGGGTCATTTGCCTATGTTCCGGCGGCCAGCACCCACCGGGCCGAACTGTTTCCGACTGCCTCCCGGGCCACCGCCGCCGCCTCTCTCACCTGGATCGGCACCCTCGGCTCGGCTCTGGGGCTGGGTCTCGGGAGGGTCTTGATCGACGAGATCGGCTTGGCCGGCACCCTCGATCTGCTGGGAATAGGCGTGGTTGTGGCCGCCATCCTCACCCTGTTCCTGCCGGAGACGAAAGGGAAGGTCCTGGAGCCTTGAGGTTCGAGGTTCGAATCCCCC
>CAZPIZ010000139.1:0-3935 GCA_964586615.1 uncultured Acidimicrobiaceae bacterium
ATGACACAAACCCAGAGCGAGCGGACCGCCCCGCCAAAACCGGAGGTTGCGGCCAGTGAGGCTTCAAAGGTCTCGAAACCAGTGGTCTTCGACGTCAAGGGACTGAACGTCTTCTATGGCGACTTCAAGGCAGTTCGTGACGTCGATCTCCCGGTTCGCCAGAACGAGATCACAGCTCTGATCGGACCATCGGGATGCGGGAAGTCCACCGTTCTCCGCTGCTTCAACCGTATGAACGATCTGATCGAGAGCGCACGCGTCGAGGGCTCCATTCTGTACCACGGGGTCGACCTATACGGCCCCCAGGTCGATCCGGTCGAGGTTCGGCGCCGGATCGGGATGGTGTTCCAGAAACCAAATCCATTCCCCAAATCGATCTACGACAACGTCGCGTTCGGGCCAAGGATCGCTGGCTACAAGGGCAATTTCGACGATCTCGTCGAGCGTTCGCTGACCAAGGCCGCCATCTGGGAGGAGGTGAAGGACAAGCTGAGCGAATCGGCATTTGCCTTGTCCGGTGGCCAGCAGCAGCGTCTCTGCATCGCCCGCGCTATCGCAACCAGCCCTGACGTGATGTTGATGGACGAGCCATGCTCGGCTCTGGATCCCATTGCCACTCTCAAGATCGAGGACCTAATGCTCGAGCTCAGACAGGACTACACGATCATCATCGTCACACACAACATGCAGCAGGCGGCTCGAGTGAGCCAGCGCACCGCCTTCTTCTCGGTCGATGTCAACGAGGTCGGGCAAAGGACAGGTCGACTGGTGGAGTACGACGTGACGGACAAGATCTTCACATCTCCCTCGCAGCGCGATACTGAGGACTACATCACGGGACGGTTCGGATGACTGACATGCGCCAGCATTTCCATCGGGAGCTGGCAGACCTTGAACAGACTCTGCTCGGCGTGGCCGACCAGGCCGAACAGATGGTCGGGATGGCGGTGGACGCGGTTTGCCTCCCGGACATGGATCTTGCGGCCAGGGTGGTACAGCTCGACGAGCAGGTCGACCGTGTCTATTTGGAAGTCCACAACCGGTGGATGAACGTCATGGCCCTGCAGCAGCCGATGGCCAGCGATCTCCGCATGATGGCGGTTCTTCTTCACCTCAACACCACCCTCGAGCGAATGGGCGATCAGTGCGTGAATATCGCCAAGATCGCCCAGGTCACCTACGGGTTGCCGCGCTCGGAGCGTATCGTCGCCCAGATCAGGGAGATGGGCGATCTGGTAAGGCCCATGATCCGTACCGGGCTCGAGGCTCTGGTCCGCCGTGATCTGGATGAGGCCAGACTGTTGCCCGCCATGGATGAACCGATCGATCGGCTGAACCGCAACATGTACAAGGAAGTTGTCGACTGTGCCCCCGACGCCGGTCTGCTCGAGTGGGCGACCCGAATGATGATCGTCAGCCGTGCCATCGAGCGGATCGGTGATCAAGTGGTCGACATCGCCGAGCAGACTGCCTTCTTGCTCACCGGCGAAATGATGGAATTCAACGAGGATGGGATGGGCAAGAGTGTCAAGAGCCGCGACCCAGAATGAGCACCGGCCCCGGGTGCTGGTGGTAGAGGACGAGTCGGCCATCGTCGAAGCGGTCAGCTATGCACTCGAGCTGGAGGGCTTTCAGGTTGCCTCGGCCGCGAGCGGCCGCGAGGGTCTCGACGCTGCCCGTCGCCTCAAACCATCGGTGGTCTTGCTCGACGTGATGCTGCCGGGGATGTCGGGTTTGGACGTCTGCCGCCAGCTGCGGAGGGAGTCCGATGTGCCAATCATCATGCTCACAGCCAAGGAGGGGGAAGCCGACAAAGTTGCCGGTCTCGAACTGGGCGCCGACGACTACATGACCAAACCCTTCTCGATGAGAGAGCTGGTTGCCCGGGTCCGGGCCCAGCTGCGTCGGGCAGCCAAGTCGGGCGCTCTCTCGGGAAGCAACGAAGTGCTCCGGGGCGGAGCCATTGAACTCGACGTCGACGCCCACGAGGTCAGGGTTGCCGGGGAAACGATTCCGATCCGACCCAAGGAATTCGACCTTCTGGAGTCGCTTATGCGCCGGCGGGGTCGGCTCGCCACAAGAGAGACTTTGATCGACGAGGTGTGGGGGCCCGACTATTTCGGAGCCACCAAAACCCTCGATGTTCACATCAAGCGGCTCCGTCAGAAGCTGGAGGCAGACCCGGCCCGACCGCGTCATATAGTCACAGTGCGGGGTTTGGGGTACAAATTCGTCGATGAATGAAGCCAGGCGGGGCCTATCGATAAGACTCCTCGCCGTTTATACGCTGGCCTTTGTTGTGATCATCGGGCTGTTCGGTGCCCTGGTCGACCGCTCTATCCGCCGCCAGTTCCTCGACGAATTGACCGCCTCCGTGATCCAACAGGCCTCGATTGTCGAATTTGCGATTCGTGGCGATGACGACCTGGAGGAGGTGGTCGACGATCTGGCGAGCCGCTCCGGCAGCCGGGTGACCGTGATCGCGGTGGACGGACGGGTACTGGCCGATTCCGCAGCGGAGGCATCCGCTATGGAGAACCATGCACAGCGGCCGGAGGTGATTGCCGCCCTGGCCGGGGAGGTGGGGGTGGCGCGGCGGCAAAGCTCAACCCTCGGGGAGACCTTGCTTTACGTTGCCTTGCCTCCATCCCAGGGCCGGATCGTTCGCCTGGCGCTCCCCGAGGCCTCGATTGAAGAGCGTCTGGGTCAGGTAAGGGTGGCGGTCATCACAGGGGCCGGTTTGGCCGGCCTGATCGGGATCGTCCTGGTGTGGCTGATCTCACGGAGGATCGCCCGGCCCCTCCAGGAGATGACGGATGCAGCCGAATCCGTGGCAGCCGGCGATTTGGCGGTTCGGGTGCCGAGGGTCGATACCCGGGAACTGGATCGGATGGGCGTAGCCCTCAACCACATGGCCACAGAGCTCGGTCATCGCATCGAGGCCAGCGAGGAACAAGCCAGGCTGCTTGATCAGGTGCTGGGGGCGGTGCGCCAGGCGGTGGTGGTGGTAGCGGAGGACGACGAGATCCTGTATTCGAACCCTGCCGCGGCGAGCATGATCCGGGTGCCCGAAAGCCTCTCGGCCATGACTCCTCACTGGTTGCAGACCCTGGTCCGAGATGCCAGGAGTGGGGGAGCCAGGACCGAAGGCCCCTTCGACCACGGAAGCCCCACCAGGATCCTCCAGGCCGCCGCCACCCCGTTTCCGGAGGATCGGCGGGTCTTATTGGCGATATCGGACATCACGGAAACCAGCCGGGTCGACGCCATGCGCCGTGACTTTGTGGCCTCGGCTTCTCATGAGCTGAAGACCCCGGTAGCCGCGATCCTGGCCTCAGCCGAGGCTCTGCAGATGGCGCTTGCCCGCGACCCGGGATCGGCTCCGCGCTTTGGCGAGCAGATCGAACGTCTGGCCCGGCAGCTGGCAAAGCTCGTCGGCGATCTCCTCGATTTATCGAGGCTTGAGTCCTCCGAACCCGACCACGAGTTGGTGCGACTCGATCAGGTGGCGGAGGAGGAGGTGAGTCGGCTGCGACCGGCTGCCGAATCGGCCGGTCTGACCCTGACCACGTCCTCGTCGGCGGTCTCGGTCTCAGGAAGCAGGAGGGATCTCGGGCTTGCGATCCGCAACCTGCTCGAAAATGCCGTCCGTCACACGCCTTACGGCGGCGCCGTGGAGGTCAGGCTCCGGTCCGACAACGGGGAGGTCCTGGTAGAAGTCATCGATTCAGGCGACGGCATCCCCAAAAGGGAGCTGCACCGCATTTTCGAGCGGTTCTACCGGGTCGATACCGCCCGTGCCAGGGCCACCGGTGGCACCGGTTTGGGACTGGCCATCGTCCGCCACGTTGCCGAGCGTCATGGGGGGTCGGTCCAGGTAGAAAGCGAGCTCGGCCAAGGATCCACCTTCCGGCTGCGAATTCCGCAGGTTTGAG
>CAZPIZ010000139.1:4035-5447 GCA_964586615.1 uncultured Acidimicrobiaceae bacterium
TATCCGAGCCGGCAGGAAAGCCCGCACGATTTCGTCGAGAACAGTCATGCCTCGACCTCCTTGTCGTATGCGCTTGGACATGCCCTTACCCATCCCGACTACTGGACGGTGGCCGTCATCGGCGACGGGGCTCTCACGGGAGGGATGGCGTATGAGGCCCTCAACCACATCGCCGTGGCCAGACCGACCAACCTGGTGATCGTCGTCAACGACAACGGGCGTTCATACGCCCCCACCGTCGGTGGGCTCGCTGCCCTGGCCAACCTGTCGCACTACCGCCTCGACCCTCGCTACGAATGGACCAAGCGCACTTTTGGCCGGATGTTGAGGGGTCTCCCCCTGGTGGGCGAGACCGCCGACGAGATGGCCAACCGGTTCAAGGAAGCCTTCAAACAGATCCTGGAGCCGTCGACGGTATTTGACACGCTGGGTCTCAAGTATTCCGGTCGGATCGACGGGCATGACCTACGACTGATGGAGACGACCCTGGCCAAAGCCCGGGAGTATGGAGAGCCGGTCATCGTCCACGTCGTCACCGAGAAGGGGCTCGGCTACGGGCCGGCCATCGCCGACGAGATCGACAAGCTCCACAGCCCCGGCAGTTTCGATATCGCCACCGGTAGGGCGCTCAAGGAAGAGACAAAGCTGACGGATATCGCTGGTAGGTCGGTCCTCGACGTTGCCCGGCGCAACCCCGACGTGATGGCGATCTCGGCCGCGATGGTCTCTTCGACCGGTCTTCGGGAAATGGCCGAAGAGATGCCGGAGAGGGTGATCGATACCGGCATCGCCGAACAGCACACGGTCACGCTGGCGGCCGGTGTGGCGATGGCCGGAAAGAAGCCGGTAGTCGCCATCTACTCGAGTTTCCTCCAGCGTGCTTTCGACCAGATCATCACCGATGTCTCTTTGCATGATCTTCCTGTGGTCTTCTTGATCGATCGGGCCGGCATCACTGGACCCGATGGTCCCTCCCACCACGGCGTGTTCGATCTCTCCTATCTCAGGATGATCCCCAACATGGTTGTGGGGGCACCGGCCGATGCCCACGAACTGGCTGGCATGATCGAGACCGCCATCGCCCACGATGGGCCCATCGCCATCAGATTTCCGAAAGCCTCGGCCTCGTCGTTACCGGCGCTGCCGGCCACCCCGATCCCGATCGGAGTTTGGGAGGAGGTGCGGGATGGTGAGGACGTACTGATCTTGGCAGTGGGGCGAATGGTTGAGACCGCCCAAAAGGTCGCTTCCAACCTGGCGGCCAAGAACGTCTCTTGCGGCGTCGTCAACGCCCGCTGGGTCAAGCCCCTCGATCCCCGGCTCGACGAATGGGTCTCGAGATACCGCCGGGTGGTGACCCTCGAGGACAATGTGGTCTCGGGAGGGTTCGGCGGGGCGGTTCTCGAACACCT
>CAZPIZ010000140.1:0-5441 GCA_964586615.1 uncultured Acidimicrobiaceae bacterium
GCCCGTCCAGCGACCGGAACGGACGCGTCGATAGAATCTACGGTTTGGCGGGTCAAGGGAACCACGAGGGACAAATCGTAGTAAACGCCGGGAAGAACCCGCCAAAGACACCAGACGCCAGCGTTCCGTTATCCGCTACCCACCCAGCTCGATCCCGCGATTCGTGATCTTCCGGATCGCGGATCGCGGCCCTTCATTCTTCCGGAAGTAGCGCCTCGACGGTGACGTTGCTCTGTGCGTTCCAGAGCATCCAACCGAGGTGGCGGGAATTGGCCTCTTCGATCTGAGCCCGCACCTGTTCGGCGTCATAGCCAAAGTCCTGAAGCCAAGGTCGAACGACGATCTGGCGAGCCAGCCGCCCAAGCCCGTCATCAAGAGCATTACCTACCAACGCCGCCGGATGATCGACAGGCCTCTGAAACCCATACCACCCGGAGGCGTAATGGCTCGGATAGAGCATTGGCGAAGCAACATCTATCACCGAAGTAATCTCCTCCCACTGTTGGCCGATCCCACCGTCATCGATGGCCTTGGTGAGGAATCCGAAGATGTCGGCTGCAACGGCACAACCAAGCGGGTGGAGCTCAGCGACAGCAGTCGCCAGGAAGTCGCGAATGGTGGCCGTGCGGATCTCCGGGCTCATACCTCCATCGAAAACCGCGCCGTCTCGCCTGCTATCGGGAAACCTCACGTAGTCGAACTGGATCTCGTTGACCCCGGCAGCGCACGCCTCGACGGCCAAATCCAACGCGTAGGCCTGGGCGAGCGGGTCGGTCGGATCGAGGAAATACTGTCCGTTGTAGGAGTAGGCAGTTCCGGCATCGGTGTCCCACACCGCCATGTCCGGAGCCCTGATTGCGGCCATGGGATCCTGGAAGGACACGATGCGCCCTATCAAATAGATCCCGGCTTGTTCGGCGTCGGCGACGACCTGGTCCAGATCGAACTTGGGATCGACCGCGCCTATCTGGTGTGCAACGGCGACGGAGGTGTCGTAGAAGACGGCACCCGTCTCATCCTTGAGATCGAGCATCAATGAGTTGAGTTCGGTGGTTGTCGCCAGGTCTACGAACTGCGACCAGCGCTCCTCGGCGGCGTCCCCGCTGATATGGACAGCCTTCATTGTCTCTTGGGCGATGGCCACCGCCTCCTCTCCCGGGCTGCCATCCCATTCGAATACGGCCCCTTCCCAGGCCGGTCGCCAGACCTGAACCGTTCCCGGTTCGGCTTTCCGGAGCGTGAATCGTCCGTTCAAATCGGTGACAGAGGTCCCGGCGCTCGAGGTGACGTAAGCGCCTTCGACCGCACGGCCATCGGGATCGACGATCCGACCCCGAAGGAGCTGAGCGCGCAGCACCGCTTCCATCGAATCTTCGGGTTGGCCGAGGACAGGTATCTGCAGCATCGGATAACCGGGAGCCGTCACCGCCAGTGCGTTCACCCCACCTGCCCATTCGATGGTTGCCTCGCCGCTATCGGAGGTGACGCCGACCAGGGTCTCGCCGCGCCACAACTCGGCGCCGGCCACCGGCAGGCCGACGTCATCGACGACAGATACCGTCACGGGTGTAGCGCCACCGGCCAGGGTCCACACCGTCCAGGTGGCCCAGACCAGAGAGAACGCCACCAGCAGCCGGAATAGCAGCTTGCGGGACAAGATGGGAGAAGCCTAACGGTGCCGGATTGCTTGATGCCCGGTCGTGTTGCTTAGTTCGCAGGAACGCAACACCATGCGTACACAGACCGTTTGATGCCTTCGACGGAGGGGAACAAGGGTCCAGATGAAACAGCGCAAGCATGGACACTCGGTAGCCGACACCATGGGCAAGTACCTCGACGAGGTGTCATCGCATGTGCTGTTGACGGCAGACGACGAAGTAGCCCTCTCGAGACTCATCGACCGCGGGCTGCGGGCCCAACGACTAATCGAGTCCGGAACCTGCCCCCCGGAGGAAGAAACCCAGTTGCTGGAAGCGGTGGCGGCCGGGGAAAGAGCCAAGCTCGAGTTCATCCGCTCGAACCTGCGCCTGGTTATCTCGATTGCCAAGCGATACACGGGACGCGGACTCGACATGCTCGATCTGGTTCAAGAGGGAAACCTTGGACTCATTCGTGCGGTGGAGAAGTTCGATTGGCGGAAGGGTTTCAAGTTCTCCACCTATGCGACCTGGTGGATACGTCAGGCAATTGCTCGAGGCCTCGGCAACCAGGCCCGCACGATCCGCCTTCCGGTTCACATGGTCGATGTGGTCAGGACTGTCGAGGAGACCAAGGTGTTGCTCGCCGACCTCCACCACAGAACGCCAACGGTCGCCGAGATCGTCGAAGCCAGCGGCCTCGACGCGGAACGGGTATTGGTCGCCTTCGAGGTTCGGGGCGACACCGTATCTCTCGACCGACCGATCGGTGAAGACGGCGATATGGAGCTGGTCGACTTCATTGAGGACGCCGACGCACTCGATCCGTTCGAAGCGGCCTCCAACTCGCTCCAGCAATCCCGGATCCGACACGCACTCTCGTTCCTGGACAGAGACGAGAGGGAAGTGCTCTGGCTCCGCTTCGGTCTCGACGGTTCGGAACCGCGCACTCTCTCGGACGTCGCTCTACAACTCCGAATGAAGAGAGAAAAGGTTCGGGAGTGTGAGGGTCGGGCCCTTGCAAAACTGCGACACCCGTCCTGCGCCATCGACGTAGAAGCGCTCATATAGGCGAAAGACGGAAGCCGGCTCTAGCTGACGGCCGTCTATGCCGTTGAACGGTTGACCGAGAAGCCGAGGACCAATCCCCCGATGGCCGCGTAGACAGCGGAAAATCCCTGGTCGATAGGCATCACCGCGTCGAACCCGGCGATTCGGGCAATGGAGGACAGCGAGATCCCGCCGATCACACCCAGGAGGATTGACCCGGCCAGGTTACGTTTGGAGCCCAGAAAACCACCGATCAGGCCGAATACGCCGCCGATAATCCCCACCACGAACAGGGTTTCGACCACCTCTTGGGGCATAACGACTTGCATTCACGATAAGCCTAGAACAGGCAAGGCCCAGTTCTAGTGACCCTGGCTAGAGGGGTCCGGCGTCTCGGGTTTGGTGGCGTCTGGCGTCCGACTAGCCCACGGCCCCGGCTTCGACCATGTTCAGCTCGATCAGCCGGTTCATCTCGACCGCGTACTCCATCGGGAGCTCGCGGATGATCGGCTCGATGAAGCCGGCCACGATCATCGACGTAGCCTGCTCCTCGGTGAGACCGCGGCTCATCAGATAGAAGAGCTGCTCCTCGCCCACCTTGGACACGGTCGCCTCATGGCCGATCTCGGCGTCGTTCTCCTCGATCTCCATGTACGGATAGGTGTCTGAGCGTGACTTATCGTCGAGAATGAGGGCGTCACATCGGACGAAGCTCTTGGAGTTCGAGGCTCCCGGCTCTACCCGGACCAGACCCCGGTACCCGGCCCGACCGCCATCCTTCGAAATCGACTTGGAGATGATGGTGGAGGTTGTGTTGGGAGCGGCGTGAACCATCTTGGCGCCGGCATCCTGGTGCTGGCCGGCCCCGGCGAAAGCGATCGACAGAACCTCGCCATGTGCTCCTGGCTCCATCAACCAGACCGCCGGGTACTTCATCGTCAACTTGGAGCCCAGGTTGCCATCGACCCATTCCATGGTGGCGTCGGCGTACGCGGCGGCACGCTTAGTCACCAGGTTGTAGACGTTGTTCGACCAATTCTGAATGGTCGTGTAGCGGCAGCGGCCTCCTCGCTTCACGATGATCTCGACGACCGCCGAGTGGAGCGAGTCGGTTGAGTAAACCGGAGCAGAGCAGCCTTCGACGTAGTGACAGAAGGCGCCCTCGTCGACGATGATAAGGGTCCGCTCGAACTGACCCATGTTCTCGGAGTTGATGCGGAAGTAGGCCTGGAGCGGCTGATCGACGTGGACCCCCGGCGGCACGTAAATGAAGCTTCCGCCCGACCACACCGCCGAGTTCAGGGCGGCAAACTTGTTGTCGTTGGGCGGGATGATCGTCGCGAAGTACTCCTTGACCAGATCGGGGTACTCCCGCAGAGCCGTGTCCATGTCGGTGAAGAGGACGCCGAGTTTCTCCAGGTCCTCACGGTTGCGGTGGTAGACCACCTCGGAGTTGTGGACGATGACGCCCTCCGCCACGAAGTTGTGCGGTCCATCGACCTCGATATCGAAGACGGCTGCAACATCGGCTTCGGTGACCGAGATGACCGGGGCGAACCCGACCCGGCTCTCGTCGCCGGTAAGGCCAGTCAACTCGGCAAGCTCGGAAATGTCGCCGGAGAGCGGACCCGTGAGTCCGCCCTCGCGCGATCCGTCGAGCAGGCCGCGCAGGAACGCAGCGCGCTCAGGGAGCGGGAGACCGAACACCCAGGCGGGAACCCGGCGGACATTGCGATCGCCGACCAGGCCGTTGCGCTGGAGCCAGCGGATCAGCGGCTTGTGATCGATGGAGACCCTGCCCCCACCGACCTTGGCGCTCACCGCGAAGAGGGAACCGATGGTCCCTTGTAGAACGGCGGCGGTATCGCCGTCAGCCGTCAACGACAGCAACGATCCGTCCTGGTCAAGGTTGCCGCCGCCGATCGCATAACCGAACAGCCAGGCCACCTTGGGAGACGTCGTCTCGGGAAATTCGTCGGGCGTGCCCTTGGGACGCACGGCGGCATAGGACTGCCCGGCATCGGGCAGCATGTCAGCCACTGCCACCTCGACCCCGGCCTCCAGATCACCAACGTTGACCCACCCGTCGCGGGTCAGGATCGGATGGTTGTCGGTCGCATAGACAACCCGGCCTCCGTCGATCTCCACCCGGTAGGTCTGGCGGACGTCGGTTTGGGCCGCGGACTTGACCCGATGAACCTCGAGCTGGCGGGTTCGCTCGTTGAGGGAAAACACCCGGTCGCCGGGTTCGATCTCCTTGATGGCGACCATCCCCCGATTGACGGTGTAGACGCGAACGTCACCGCGGAGACATTCGTACTGGGCGGTGACACCGGCGAGGTACTTGCGCTCAGCTTGCGGAATGCCCAGCTTCTCATAGGTGGACTTGATCGATTCGGGGACCATGTCCCAGTCCTTGGACTGACCGCCCGAAGGCTTGATGTAGTAGTAGATGTCGTCGAAGTCGATCTCGTTGAGGGCGCCACCGCCACCCCACTGCGGGATCGGCTTGCGGAGGAACCGCTGATAGGCCTTCAACCGGAAGTCGAGCATCCATTGGGGCTCGCCCTTCATGTCCGAAATCTGACGGATCATCGCCTCATTGAGGCCTTTGGCCGGCTTGAACTCATAGTCCTCGACGTCGTGCCATCCAAGCTTGTAGGCACCGAGGTCAATATCGACTGTGGCCATTAGAAGACTCCCATCGCCGCTTTGTCAGCGGCGTAAATTTGCACTATGAGCATAGTGTAATTC